>JASFGN010000190.1:0-6241 GCA_050123735.1 Desulfobacterales bacterium
GCGCTACGAAAAAATCACGGGCGCTTTCAACAGCATCCGGGATGATGCCAAGTCGATGGTCGATCAGCTTGAAGACGGGAAGATATCCACCATGGAGAAGCTTCAAAACCTCTGGATGAAGGTCACTCGAGGCGACATCCCCAACCGTTTCCGAAAAATCAAGGACACCTATCTTGACGTGACCGGCGACACCAAGGATCAGATCGACCGCGAGGAAAAGATTCTCGAATCTTACAAGGATTTCCGCGGCGCCCTAAAGGAGGCCCAGGTTATGGCTTTTCAGCTTCTGAAAAAGGCCGAAGCCTCGGTTGAGGGGGCCAAGGGACGCCTGGAGGAGGCATCCAAAGCCCTGGAGGGCTACGACGGCGAGGACCGGGAGCAGTTGGCCCGTCTGGAGCTGGCGCGGGATCAGCGCCTGCGCGACCTTCAGGACGAGGACAAGCGCTATCAGATCGCCAAGGACCTGGCCGAGAACCTGTCGGTCAGCTACAATACCACCGAAGTGGTGATGGCGCGTCTGATGCAGTCTACCGAAGTCAAAGAGCGGGTATATTCTCAGGCGGTATCGTTTTTCGGGACCAACGAAACCGTATTTACGGCCCTGAACGCATCGTTCACCAGCCTTCAGGGACTGCACGAAAGCACCCGAACACTGGAGGCCATGAAAGAAGGGGTCAGCCAAAGCCTGGAGACCATTGCAGAGGTGGGCAACAAGGTTCAGGAAGATGCCCTGCGGGCCGGCTATGGCCCGAATATCAAGGCCGAGTCTGTGAAAAAGCTGGTCGATGCGGTTGTCAATTTTCAGGAAAAATCCCGCTCCCTGATCGTTGAAATGCGCGATCTGGCAACACGTAATGAACAGGAGATCAGCATGGCCGTTGAAGATGGTAAACGGCGGATGACCGAACTGGCCAAGGGAGGCATAGCGACGGCAAATGGCTGAAGAACAGCAATCCCGTAAAATTGATTTTTCCGAAGTGATGCTGGCCATGGACGTGGTCGACACGCTGCGGCACGAGCGTTCGCTGGTCGAGCGTGAGCTTCAATCCGAAGACCGGGAGGGGGCGCTGATTGCCAAGCTGCGCAAGATTTACGCCGATCAGGGTCTGGAAGTCAGCGACGAGGTAATCGCACAGGGTGTGCGGGCCATGCGGGAGGAGCGCTTCACCTACCAGCCGCCCAAAGCCGGATTAAAAACGACGCTGGCACGGATTTATGTCAACCGTGGTCACTGGGCCAGGCGGACGGCGATCCTAATCCTTGCGTTGGCGGCATTATGGGTCGGATACCGCTATCTGGTGGTCATGCCGGCCGAGCGCGGGCGGGTCCGGTTGGCCAGCGAGCTTAAAAATCAGGCCGCCGAGCAGCAGGAACAGGCGAAAGCTTTGCGGGATCGCATTACGGCCGCCAACAGCGAACTGGAAAGCGCCATGCAATCCGTACCGCAGTCGGTGATGGCCCCGGTAAACCGGCTGGGCGATCAAGCGCGGCAGGCACTGGCCTCGGCCACGCATCAGCTGAATGCTTTTGAGAAGCTTCCGCCGGTTGAAGATATTGACGCCGACAAGGCAGAAGCCCGGTCCGAAGTTGCCCGGAAGCGATTGGACGAGCGCAACGATCTTCTCGACAGGACGCAAAATGACCTTGCCGGCGCCCAGGCCGCTGTTGAGTCGATACGGGAATTCAAAGGCGGGTTTCAGGACCTCGATTCGCTGCGTGCCGATGCGCTCAAGGAGGCCCGCGAGCGCGGCATAACGGAAAAGATCGAAGCACTCTACAATAATGCTGTTTCCGCCCTGCAGGCCGGCGACCTGGAGACAGCCCGCACAGCGCGGCAGGCGCTGGTTTTTACCCGCGACATGCTGCGACAGGAATACACCCTGCAGATCGTTTCGCGCCCGGGAACTCCCAGCGGGGTCTGGCGCTATCCGGTCGACAGTCAAACCGCGCGCAACTACTATCTGATTGTCGAAGCCGTCACGCCGAGCGGACAGCGGCTCAAACTGCCGATCACCTCCGAGGAGGACGGCAAAGTCCGGGTGGCCAGCGAATGGGGCCTGCGGGTCGATCAAAAGGTCTACGAGCAGGTGCGACAGGACAAGATGGACGACGGGATCGTGAACCGTAAAATCGTGGGTGCCAAAAAACGCGGATATCTCACGCCGGAATACAGGGTGTCCACTACGGGCGCTGCGATTACGGAGTGGTAGGGGGAGACGAAGCCATGATGCAGGGAAGAGACCAGATGGCAATTATCGACGGACACATCACGACGGCCCGCAGAGACATGGAGACCAGTAACAGCCGGCTGGAAGCTGCAAACCAGCAGCTGGTTGAGGTGCGCAATCAACTGGCCCAGGAATTTCGACGCCTGGCCGAATTTCGGCTCGACGAGCTGGCTGCCGGCCAGCTGATCACCCAGATGGATGAAACCGATCGCACGGTGTTAAAGCTGCTGGAACGACGGTCGCAAACGCTGGCCCAGCTGGAACGGGAAATCGAACAGTCTCAAGCAACGCAAGCCGAACTCGAGCAGGAACGTTCCCGGGTGGTCCGGCGTCGGGATGAGCTGTTAAAACAGATCGATGAAACTGCGGCCGAGATCAAAGAGCAGCTCGGCCGCCAGGAAACCTACCGCAATCTCGAAGAAAAGGCGGCAGAGGAAAGCAACCGCGCCGAGCGCGCCCAAAAAAAGGCGGCTCAGGCCGAAGCCGACCGCGAGGAAAAAGGCAAGCCCTACCGGGAAGATCCATTGTTCATGTACCTGTGGAAGCGCCGGTACCTCACACCGGATTACAGTGGTGGCGGTTTAACCCGGACGCTGGACGGGTGGGTGGCCAAGATGATCAACTACGCGGACGCTCGCAGCAATTACTATATGTTGACGGAGCTGCCGCTGCGCTTGCGCGAGCACGCCGATCGGCAGGAAAGGTTGGCGGCGCAGGCAGTCCAAAAACTGCGTGAGATGGAAGCAGCGGCCCTGGAGGTCGAACCGATTACAAAGAACAAGGAGTTGCTGCGGTCCGAGCAGAAATCTCTGGAGGAATCCGAGTCCCGCATCGAAGAAGAAGAAAAGCGCCACGCGACGCTGCTTGAACAGCGCTCGGCCCACGCGTCCGGTTCCGATCAACTGTCGCGCCAAGCCATCGAATTGCAGGTTTCGGAAATTAAAAACGATTCTCTGGCCAACCTGTACATGCAGGCCAAAATGACGAACAATCCCGATGACGACGTGATCGTCAGCCGAATCCGGGAGTTGCAAGAGGAAGAAGAGGAGCTCCTGGCTGAAGTTAAGAATCTGCAATCGCAAATTGAGCAACAGCAAAAAAAATATCGGGAAATCGACGAGCTGCGGCGACGGTTCAGAAGGAGAAGCTACGACTCCGATCATTCCTTTTTTCCCAGCGGTTTTCAGCTGGCGGCACTGCTCAGACTGCTGATGTCCGGCAGGGCGTCGGGGGGCGACGTATGGGACCGCATCGACCACGAGCAGCAATTCCGCAGACCACGAACGCCGGTAGATTTCGGTGGCGGCGTTTTTCCCGGAGGTTTCGGCGGTGGTGGCGGTGGCATGGGGGGAGGCGGTTTTCGTACCGGCGGCAGTTTTTGATGAATGATGCTTTAATACCGCTTTTGATTCCTCTTCTTGTAAAGATAAGTGCGATGGATTGATGCAAAACGATCCGATCATACGATGGTTTACCAGCGCTCAAATACGCGGCAATTAGGCAGCCAAGAACTCATATACTAAAAGGAGGCATCATGAAAAAGTATCTGTCATTTACGGCACTTTGCGTGGCCCTGATCATCGCAATTTCCATGCTGGCGATCGTACCTTTCGCCCGGGCCGCGGATAAACCCAACATACTGGTCATCTGGGGCGACGACATCGGCCAGAGCAACATCAGCGCTTACACCAGAGGTTTGGTGGGCTATAAAACGCCCAATATCGACCGCATCGCCAGAGAGGGCATCCTCTTCACCGACTATTACGGTGAGCAGTCCTGCACCGCGGGCCGCGCCTCCTTCATGCTGGGCCAGAGCGTGTTCCGCACGGGACTTTCGAAGGTCGGGTTGCCCGGTGCCAAAGAAGGCATCAACGTGCTGGATCCCACCATCTCCGTGCTGCTGAAAGACCAGGGTTACGCCACCGGCCAGTTCGGCAAGAATCACTTCGGTGACCGCGATGAGCACCTGCCGACCAATCACGGCTTCGACGAGTTTTTCGGCAACCTCTATCATCTTAACGCTGAAGAGGAACCGGAAAATGAAGATTACCCGGGCGACATGGTGTTGGCGGACGGCAAAACAACCTTCCGCGAGAAGTTCGGCCCCCGGGGCGTGATCCATTCCTGGGCCCAGGCGGACGGCACCCAGAAAATCGAAGACACCGGGCCGCTGACCAAAAAGCGCATGGAAACCGTTGATGACGAGACCTCAGATCGTGCGATTGCCTTCATTAAAGAGCAGCATGCGGCCGGCAAGCCCTGGTTTGTGTGGTGGAACGGCACCCGCATGCACTTTCGCACCCACGTCAAAAAGGAACTGCGCGGCATCTCCGGACAGGATGAGTACGCCGACGGCATGGTCGAACACGACATGCACATCGGCAAGTTTCTCAAGCTGCTCGACGAGCTGGGCATTGCCGACAACACCATTGTCCATTATTCGACCGACAACGGCCCGCATTACAATACCTGGCCCGATGCGGCGGCCACCCCCTTTCGCGGCGAGAAGAACACCAACTGGGAAGGCGGCTGGCGGGTGCCCTGCGCTGTGCGCTGGCCCGGTGTGATCAAGCCGGGCACGGTCAGCAACGGTGTTGTGCATCACATGGACTGGATGCCGACTTTTCTGGCTGCCGCCGGCAAGAAGGACCTCAAAGAGGATCTGCTTGACGGCTACTCTTCCAAGACTCTCAAGCGCAAATACATAATTCACCTGGACGGCTACGATCTTACCGAGCACCTCAAGGACCCGGACAACGTCGCCAGCCCGCGTAAGGAAATCTTTTACTTCTCCGATGACGGCGACCTGACGGCGCTGCGCTACGAAGACTGGAAGCTGATCTTCATGGAGCAGAAATCACCGGGCACCTTCCGTGTCTGGATGGAGCCTTTCGTGCCGCTGCGAATACCCCTGATTTTTAATCTGCGCCGCGATCCCTACGAGCGGGCCACCATTACCTCCAACACCTATTTTGATTGGCTGCTGGATCGCGCCTTCCTGCTGGTTCCGGCCCAGGCCTATGTGGGGAACTTCCTGGCAACCTTTAAGGAATACCCGCCACGCATGAAGGCCGCCAGCTTCAGCCTGGACCAGGTGATGGAAAAGATGACGAGTCCGGCAGGAACCCGATAATCGTCGTAAAGAAATCGCGCGGGGTCGGCCTTGCCGGGCTGCACCCCGCGCCCAATACATAGATGGTAGCTGAAACCAGAGAAAGGGAAAAGGCATGAGACGTCATCTGTTCATCGCTATCACTTTGGCCACCGCACTGGCGCTGGCGTCACTTGCAGCGGCGGCCGATCCGCTGCCATCCTGGAACAAAGGGCAAGCCAAGCGCGCCATCGTCGACTTCGTGAAGCGCGTCACAGCGGACGGCAGCGCTGACTTCGTACCGGCAGCCGAGCGCATCGCCGTCTTTGACAACGACGGCACGCTGTGGGTCGAAAAGCCGATGTACGTTCAGCTGGCTTTTGCTCTCGATCGGGTCAAAGCGCTGGCGCCGAACCACCCCGAATGGAAGGACAAACAGCCCTTTAAGGCGGCCCTTGAAGGCGACTTGAAAGCCGTCGCTGCCGGGGGCGAGCACGCGCTGCTGGAACTGATCATGGCAACGCATGCCGGCATGACCACCGCTGCCTTTGCCCAGGTGGTGATGGACTGGCTCGCAACGGCAAAACATCCGCGCTTCAACCGGCCTTACACCGACCTCGTCTACCAACCGATGCTCGAACTGCTGAAATACCTGAGGGCGAACGGGTTCAAGACCTATATCATTTCCGGTGGTGGCATCGAGTTTATGCGCCCCTGGACCGAAAAGGTCTACGGCATTCCGCCCGAGCAGGTGGTCGGCAGCAGCATCAAGACCCGCTTCGAGCTGCGCGAAGGCAGACCTGTGTTGATGCGACTGCCGGAAATCCATTTTATCGACGACAAGGCGGGCAAACCCGTCGGCATTCACATGCACATCGGCCGAAGGCCCATCGCCGCCTTCGGCAACTCTGACGGTGACCTG
>JASFGN010000191.1:0-6239 GCA_050123735.1 Desulfobacterales bacterium
TATCAAAATTGTTTTTCCACATATTGCCCGCATCGGTGTGATCCCCGCAAAACGCATGGGGACGTAGCCGAATTTTACGATCAAAAAGGGATTTTTATGGGTTTGGCGGTTTATATGGGAGATGGCAAATATTGTGCCTTGCCATACGATGGTTACCAAAAATAAAGCCCTCGGATATATGAACAGCCCCTCATGGGGTCCGCCATTTTTGGCGCTGTCAAAAAGCCACTGGACGTTTGTCTGTCACATCAGGAATACGACAGGTTCGGACCTTTCACCGGCTCATAGCCCAGTAGCCGGCAGCCGGCGAGCAGCAGCCTGACATTCGACCATCGGCACCTGTCGTATCTGACATCCGAACACTGCCTGCCGCGCCACAGCGCTTGCGAAGGCGGGAAACCTGACCTTTGCTTAATCTTTCTCGAGTATTGCGGCTTGCTCCCGCCCCTTTTCTTCATCCACAAAATAAAACAGAACCGCTCCGGCGATAAACAGGATTAAGATGGAGGCAATGCCCCAGCGGGAAGCCATCTGGCCTGCGGCGATGACCTGTTCGGGGGTCGGTGAGGGCGGCAGCAGCAGTCGTCTGGCGGTCAGCCCCACAATACCCATCATTACGGGGCCTAAAATGACTGCAAATTTACCCAGCATATTGTAAAAACCGTAATATTCGGCGGCCTTGTTTTTGGGGATCAGGCGTGAGTAATAGGAGCGGCTGAGGGCCTGGATGCCGCCCTGCACCAGACCAATGACCATGGCCAGGATGTAAAATTCCGTTTTCTGCGTCATCATCGCGCCCCAAACGGTGACCGCCATATAAATGGTGATTGCCAGATAGATGGATTTGCGAACGCTCCAGCGCTCTCCCAGTTTGCCGAAGACCAGGGCCGCCGGGAACCCGATAAACTGCACGATGAGCAACGCAATGATTAAATCGTTGGAATCAAATCCAAGAGAGAGACCATAATCGACGGCCATGCGGATAATGGTATCGACGCCATCGATGTAAAACCAATAGGCCAGCAGAAAGGTAAAAACGACTTTGAGGTGACGAATTTTTTTAAATGTCCCGGCAAATTGGCGGAACCCGGCAACCACAATGCTGTCAGCGGTTTTTGCGGTCGAGACGCCGCTTTTTTCCGGGACCCAGAATATCGTAAAAAAGGTGAACAGTCCCCACCATAATGCGACGGACAAAAACGAAAACCGCACAGCGGCGGCGGCGTCGGGCAATCCGAATTTTTGCGGCATCAACGTCATGAGCACATTGATCAGAAACAAAAGCCCACCGCCCAGATAGCCCATGGAAAAGCCCAGGCCGGAGACATAATCGATTTTTTTCTCGCTAACGATCCCGGGCAGTAAAGCATCATAAAAGACATTGGCGCCGGAAAAGCCGATGATACCCATTGCATAAATGAAGATGGCCCACCCCCACTGTCCCCTTTGGACCAGAAAAAGAGCGGCTGTCATCAGCACGCCCAGATAGGCAAAGAAAACAAGAAACTTCTTTTTGGCCGAGCCTTTATCGGCGATGGCTCCCAGAATGGGGGCCATTATCGCCACGACCAAACTGGCGATGGAATTGCCAAAGCCCAGCTGGGCTGTGCTGACATTTACATCGGCACCGTAACTCCAGTATTGCTTAAAAAAAATCGGGAAAAATCCGGCCATCACGGTGGTGGCAAACGCAGAATTCGCCCAGTCATACAATGCCCAGCCCCAGACTGCCTTTTTTTCGGATTTCATAAAACAGTGTCCTCCCGGGATGCATGTGTCGCTTATATCATCATGAATCAAGGAGTTTTGGAGCAATGGAGTAGTGGAGTATTGGTTATAAAGGCGCACATTTTAGTCGATCCTTTACATGACTCCATTACTCCAGCACTCCATTACTCCATTTGGCCGAAAATGAAAAGCGGCAATTTACAGATTCCTGACGATGTTGCAGCTGATGAAAAGCGAAGAGTGCTACCGACCGACCGTAACGAAATACAACGGCTGCTCATTGACGGGCAGGTGAGCAACCTCTTTGACGGCTTCGTCGTGGAAAGCACCGATCACCGCTGTGTGGAGTCTTAAGGCAATGGCCTGCAAACATACGTTTTGCGCAGCGTGGCCCACTTCCATGTGCACGTAACGGATGCCGCGGTGGCCATATTTCCCGGTGGTACGCTCATATACGGCACAAAACAGCAGGACCGCAGGTGCTTTTCGGATGGCGCCCTGGTGCAGGGCAGCCCGGCTGAGCTCCGTGCGTTTGTCTCCGGAGACGATGTTCATCAGGGCATGCTGGTGGGGGCTGTATCTGTAAATGGCCGGCGGCAGGTTTTCGATCCGACCGGCGATGACATAGAGTTCCAGCGGGTAGAGGGCTCCGGCCGAGGGCGCGGTTCGGAATCCGCGCGGATGGGTGACCCCTTGGGCAGACCAAAGCAACTGCGATATCTCGGCCAGATCCAGGGGTTCGTTTTTATAGGAGCGCACCGATCGCCTTTTCTGCAGAGCCGTTTCGACGGCAATGTCTCCTTCGGTGCGCGGATCGGGCAGTTGGATCATCTGAGTCGGACTTGCCGGCAACATGGATTCACACCTTCCAGGTGCAACCGCGGTTTGGGCCAGCAACAGAGCGACTGCCAGCTGGGTTGCCATCCCCATAAAGGCCGGGCGCATGATGCCTATCCTTGATGCAATGGTTGACAGTCATAATGTTCAGGGCCCGCTATGGCTTCGCTGCCGATTTAATGCGGACCGGACTTCTTAGCGTATTTTACGATGCGCTCGTGCAAGCGCTCAGCCCGTAAACAGAAGGTTTCCAGCTTGGCATCGATGAGTTGCGGAAAAGGAGAGCCATCGCTTTCAATGGCCAGGAACGGAAGCTGCTCGACATCGGTCAAAACGGCTCTCAGCTGCCGGTTGGCCGGCTCTGTTGCCAGCTTTTCTTCACGGGTCATGGTTTCGTTTAAAATCGCTTCCGACAGCCGGTTGGGCATACAACCAAACGGGCCGATGGCTATGACGCCGCAGGATTGAGAAACCACTTCGGTCAAAGAGCCGCCGATCGTCAGGACCGCTTCGCCCGGGAGATTTCTGGATATGAAAGGCGAGGCATTCCGGACAAAAGTGTCGATGTCGATGGGCTCGGCATGCACCAGCCCGGATTCGGATAATATCGATTTGATTCGCTTTTCATAGCGGGCTTGAAATTTGTTGCGGATTTTTAATTTAAGTTTCTCAAGCATGCTCAGGGAGTCGGGGTTCAGTCCTTGCTCCACCATATAGTTGCAATATGTAACCCATTCTGCCACCGGCGAACAGACAGTGGCAAACCCTTTTTCAGCCAGACGCTCGGTAAGATACTGGCGAGATAGCGCATCCCGGCGCACAAATATCTCTCCTGAGAGAGTGATTTTGGGAACCCTTTCAAATGGCTGTTTCATAGGCAACCGGCGCAGGTGCGTGGCAGTCCGAATCAATTGTTGCTCAAGAATGGAAAAGTCTCTTGTTGCCAGCGCTGCCAGGATTCCCTGCCATTCGTCTTCGAAGATTTGCAGGGCTTCCTGGGTTTTGACGGCATTGGCCAGAATCATCGAGCGAACATCTTCCATTACATCGGCAACGACCACTGCCCACCAGCCCCGGGCCTCGAAATCTTTATCCATCCCAACGTAGCCGTTTTCAGAAGACAGCGTAAATAACGCCACGTCAGGAATCCGAAGCCTTTGAATGAGATCTTCCATAAAGATATAATATTGTCCGAAACGACACGGCCCCGAGCCCGTGGCAAAGAAGTAAACCAGAACCTCATCTCCGCGTTTACCATTGTTGATGTAACTGAGGAGCGTTCCGGTGGTCAGAATCAGTGGCAGGCATTCTTTGCAAGAGGTGTTGGCGCGGCCCAGTTTCAACACCGCTTCATCCGAGGGGCGGTGCGCCTTGGCGTGAAAGCCCGAGCTCCTCAAGACGGCTGCAAATGCTTCGGAAGATAATCTTCCCATGGAAGGAAGCAATACCGTGACGCGCGGGTCGGTCAGGGGCAGCGAGTCACCTGATGAGGTCAGCACTCTGACCGTTCCATTTTGGCTGGCGATCCTGGCCGCTTGAAATGTCTGCTGAGGGTGAAGAATTTTTTTCTGAGCAATCAGCTGCCGGTAGGCCTGGACGATATCCAAAAAAGCTTCGACACGGGTTTCCAGCCCGGCGTCCGCCGTGTGGCTGTCGAGTTCCAGCGTCAAGGAGGGCTTGCGGCCCATAATTTCTCGGAAATATCCGATCACAAATGAATCCGGCCCGCAGGAAAAGTTGGTGATGTAAGTGCCAAACAGCTGGGGATGGTTTTTGACCAGCCGGCCGGCTTTCATCATCAGATTGCCCATGCCCCAGTACATGTGACGCTTGGAACGTTCTGCGCTGAATTCGAGAAAATCGATCGGCAGAACCAGAATCCCTCTGGAGGCAAACTTATGGGGAATGCCCATGTGGGCCTCATCCGCATAACCATTATACGGACGGGAGAAGATCACCACTGCAAATTTTTCCGGATCCGCTTGCAGTTCGGCCATTGCCCGTTTGCCGATTGTCTGCATTTCTGCCAGACAATCCAGTTGTTTTTGCAAAGCATTTTCAAAGGCTGCTTCGGCCTCTTTGCGTTTGATGCCCATTTGCCGCGCAGCGGCGAGCAGCGGTTGGCGCGCATCTTTGATTCCCCGGGAAAGATCGATCAGCGGGGTTAACAGCTGGGTGCCGGCTTTGGCCAGCAGGGCCAATTTTTTACGAAAGGTGGTTTGGAGATAAAACGTTTCTCCCTGAACCAAAGGGCACACCTGGGACTGGTGATGATCGTCTGTGGTTCCACCTTCGCCGGGTACGGCTTTGAAATGCGGTAAAAAAATAAAATCGGGAGGCGGCTGGGTTTCAATAAGCGAATAAAAAAAGCCGTGCGCCAGTTCCGCCGGATAGCAAAAAGGCGCGTTGCGCTGGTCAATGCCTTCCTGGGCAGGTTCCGGCGGCAAAAGAACCGCATAACCCAGCTCAGCAAAAAAATTAGAGTAGAGCGGATAGTATGTGTTGATCAAAAAACTGCGATTAAAACCGATGGTTCCCCGTTGGGTGCGGCCTAAGTTCGCAGGCGTGCGCGCACCGTATTTTTCGAATATAAGCTGCTGACGGATTCGTACCAGATCCAGTTTGGCAATATCATATGTTACATTATGGCGCAGGTTATAATAGCGGTTGCAGGCGCCACCGAAAGGATATTTTTTGCCCTCAACCTGAATCATGGCGATTTCACAACGGCGATCGCATTTTTCTTTTCCGCCTTTGCAAACGAATGATTTTCCATATGTGACAGTGCGGTTTGCCAGCGTTGCCAGATCAAATTGGGCCGCGGGCATCAGACCGGTATCAATTCGTTTTTTTACGGCCAGTGCAACACCATACGCACCCATCAGTCCGGGCTCCGGCGGAACCACAATGGGTTTTCCAATCAAAGACGCCATGGCCAGCGGAACGGCTGTGTTGTAACAGACCCCGCCCTGCATAAATACTTTTTCACCCACCGGCCGATTGCCTTTGACCCGGTTTGAATAATTCATACAGATGGAATAAACCAACCCGGCAACAATGTCTTCGTGTCGCACACCCTCGTGAATGGCGTTTTTAATGTCGGAGGCAATGAAGGCGGCGCACTGATCGTTAAAATTTGGCGGCTGTTTGCCTTTCAGGGCCACACCGGCGATTTTCTCCATTTCGACCCCAAGGGTTTCATAAGCGGATTCTTCCAAAAACGAGCCGGTGCCGGCCGAACAGGCCTCGTTCATGGCATAATCAGACGGCACGCCGTTGGTGATATAGGTGTATTTGGCATCCTGACCGCCGATTTCAAAAATGGTGTCCACTTTGGGGTCAAAATAGACGGCAGCGGTGGCATGAGCGATGATTTCGTTGATGACACCGTCGGTGAGGGCGTGTAAACCGGCGATCTGCCGGCCCGATCCGCACACACCTAAACCGATGATCGACAGTCGGCCGGGATCCACCTGTTGCTGGATTTGTTCCAGAATGGATCGGTAGCAGCGTCGCGAAGCGCCAACCGGGTCGCCGTTGGTGCGCAAATAAACCGAGGCCAGCATGGCATCATCGGATTTACGCATTAGCACCGCTTTGGTCGTGGTCGAGCCGACATCCAGGCCTAAAATGCAGGTATCGCCAGGCCTAACAACGTCTCTTTCAAGGGTTTT
>JASFGN010000192.1:0-6234 GCA_050123735.1 Desulfobacterales bacterium
GACAGTGCCGATCAGCGATGCCAGCCAGCCGGTGACAATGGCCAGCAGGACCGGAAAGAGCATGAAGACTTTGGATTTTTGTGAAAACACCTGGGAGTAGATAATCAGGGCAAACAGCGTGATCAGGGAGATGATCCAGTTGCTCGCCATCCAGGGCGCACCGATGCCGTACAGTGCCAGCCCGATCATGGCAATCGTAGGTCCAATGACGATCGGGCTGATGATTTTGCGCACCTGACCCATGATGCCGGTATACCCCAGGACAATTTCAAACACCGAGGCGATCATGATCGCACCGGCCACATGCTGGATCTGAATTTGCCACATGGGTTCCGGGCCGGTCAGCTCCTTGGCCGCCACCATGCCGATAATGGCAAATGTGGGACCCAGAAACGAAAAGGTTCCGCCCTGAATAACCGGCAGCTTGTTGCCCAGCGGTGATTGCTGGATCAGGGTACACAGACCGGAAGTAAAGAAGATGGTTGAAATCATCAATGCCAGCTCATGCGGGGGCAGTTTCATGGCCCCGCCGACAATGAAGGGGATGAGGACCGTGGCGCCGAACATCGTCAGATACTGCTGGATGCCGAGTAGAACCGCCAACGGCCACCTGGGTTTACTGCCAAGCGGATAGACAATCCAGTGTTGCTTCTCCTTTGCTTTTTCTGCGCTCATTATCTGTTGACCTCCTTAATGCGTTTGCCCCCTTGTGGGGATTGTTGAACCTGAATCTTGCATGAAAATTAATGAGAAGTTGAGATTACTTTAGATTACAGCCTCAGGCTCGTGCAAATTTCAGGTAAAAAGTAAAGACGCCTGCCTCCCTCATGTAAAACAAAATGAAGCTTTAAACAAACAGTGGTTCTACTTGGAACAGCCTAATGATGATGTTGAGCGTTGTTATCCTACGAACCGATGATTCGCGTCAAGTCGGTATACTGATCGGGTCGCAGATCCCGGAAAAATTGCCAGCCGTCGCGGACCTCACGGATAAGTTCCAGGTCAAGATCGGCGATCACAATTTCGTCTTTGTCTTCACTGCCTTTGACGAGTATTTCGCCGCGCGGATCTACGAAATAACTGGAGCCGTAAAATTTGCCGAATTCCCAGGGTTTTTCCAGTCCGACGCGATTGTTGGCGCCGATAAATACGCCATTGGCGACCGCCTGAGCCGGCTGCTCCAGTTCCCATAAATATTGAGATTTACCCGATGTCGTCGCAGAAGGGTTAAACAGGATCTCCGCTCCTTTGAGGGCCAGCAGGCGGGCGCATTCAGGAAAATGCCGGTCGTAACAAATATAAACGCCGATTCTGGCATAAGCGGTTTCAAATACCGGAAAGCCCAGATTGCCCGGTTTGAAATAAAATTTTTCCCAGAAACCCGGCCAGGTATGGGGTATGTGTATTTTACGAAATTTACCCAGGTAGGTGCCGTCAGCATCAACCACTGCCGCCGTGTTGTAGTAGACCCCTTCCATCTCCATTTCATAGACCGGAATCACCATGACCATCCGGTATTTTTGGGCATATTTGGCCAGCCGCTCGGTGGTCGGCCCGGGTACCGGCTCGGCGTTTTGGTACCATTTTATATCCTGTTCGGCGCAAAAATAAGGGCCATAAAATATTTCTTGCAGACAGAGGATGTTAACCTCTTTTTCCCCGGCTTCTATGATGAGCGGAACATGTTTTTGGATCATGGCTTCTTTGATTTCAGCGGGTGTGCCATCGTGTTTGGCATTGGATGCCTGGATGTGGGCACATCTTACGATACGCGACATTTACCCCTCCTTTAGGCTGACTTTTTTAACAAGCGAATGGCAGGCTAGATTGCATGGATACAAATTAGCTATTTTATAGTTGCATCAGAATTCGGCGTCAAGCTTTTTTCAAATTCATTTGTCGAATGAATACGATTCAAAAGTTAAAGCCGATACGGATTGACATTTACACCCGAAAAGCCTAAAATTGCAACTTTGTTCAGGCTACTAATGCCGGCGACCCGTCGGGCAGCAATACCTCATAAACCCGCGCTGCTGCGGCTCGGGCAGGCAATATGACATCCGACCCAACGGTGTCGCTTAATATTTGATGCAAGGAGGAACAATTGTGAGTGCGGTAAACACCTTTAAACGAATGCGCAAAGGACTGGACCTGGCGCAGGCCATTGCCGAAGCAGACCGCTGTCTGCTCTGTCATGACGCCCCTTGCTCGGCGGGATGCCCGGCCGAAACCAAACCGGCTGAATTCATTCGCAAGCTGCGCTTTAGAAATATCACCGGTGCCATCCGCACCATAAAGCAAAACAATATTCTGGGCGGCGCCTGCGGGGTGCTGTGTCCGACATCCCGATTGTGTGAAGAAAAATGCAGTGCGATGTTTAAATCGCAAAATCGTCCCGAGGGTGCCGATCGGCCCATTCAGATCGGTGCCATCCAGCGTTTTTTAATTGAACATTCCTGGGAAAGGGGATTCAGGATATTTGAAAAGCCCGAACCCCGATCCGAAAAGATCGCAGTGGTGGGATCCGGTCCGGGCGGTCTGAGCTGCGCGGCCGAGTTGGCCAAGGATGGTTATCAGGTCACGATTTTTGAGGCGCGACCGGAGCCGGGCGGGGTATTGCGCTACGGGGTGGTCTCCTATCGCTTCGACATGGACTTTCTCGAACATGAAATGGAAGACGTCAAAGCGCTGGGGATCACCTTTAAGTGCAATTCACCGATCGAAGGCCAAAATGCAGCGGAAAAACTGCTGCAGGACGGCTATGATGCCGTCTTTCTGGCGCCGGGTCTGTGGGCGGCCGAAACCATTAAACCCGTCCGTAAAAAAATTGACGGCCTGTATTCATCGGTGGACTATCTATCGGCTTTACGTGACGGGCGCTTTCATGAAGTAGAAAAGAAAATCAAGGGCAAGACCGTTGCCGTTATCGGTGGTGGGTCGGTGGCCATGGATTGCGTCGAGTCTGCCGTTAGACTGTCTGCCAGAGATGTCTACCTGATCTATCGGCGATCCTATTCCCAGATGCCGGCCGAACCCGACGAGCGCATCGAAGCCCTGGAGGCCGGGATTCACTTCCTGCTGCTCAATCAGCCGGTCAATTATGTGACGGATAAAAAAAATAGGCTCACCGGTATCCGGCTGGCTCGCACCCGTCTGGGCAGGCCCGACAAATCCGGTCGCCGCAGACCCGAAGCTGTCGAGGGCTCCCGCTGGGTGCTGAATGCCGATGTTGTGATTGAAGCCATCGGCAACAAGGCGCCCGAGGAGTCCCGTCAATGGTACCCGCACGTGAAAGTGGATCGAAAAATGCTGATCAAGGTGGACCCGGAAACCGGGCAAACCTCGGTTCCCGGTATTTTTGCCGGTGGCGATATCGTTCGCGGGCCTGCGCTGGTGGTTCAGGCGGTGCAGGATGGTAAAGTGGCCGCGCGCGCAATAAAAGCATACCTTGGCAAACAGGCGCTTAAAGTGTGATCTTATTTTTACTGCATATAATCAATAGTTACGACAAGTAATAAATTCGAATATCGAATATCGAAATTCGAAATGGTTCGACAAGCTCACCACCCTGAGCGCAGTCGAAGGGCAATCTCAAAAAACTAAATTCAAATGATCCAAACACGTTGTCAGATGCATGAAGGCCTATTTTTGTATTTGTTTTGGTCATTATAAAATTCGCATTTAGGATTTGTTTCGGATTTCGGGTTTCGGATTTCGAAATTCCGATCTACCCGACATAGGAGGAATAATCGTGGCAAATAACGTTGATTTATCCATAGATTTTTGCGGTATTCATTTCAAGAACCCGTTTTTGCTGTCATCATCACCGGTGTCCAACAGTGCCGAGATGGTGGCGCGCTCATTTGAAGCAGGCTGGAGCGGGGTGGTTTTTAAAACCCTGAATTCAGACCGCCTGCCGATCGTGCACCCCTCCCCGCGGATGCACTGTGTGGATTACGGCAGCAAGAAGGAAATGGCGGTGCAAAACGTAGAGATGATCTCGGACCGTCCGCTCAAGCACAATCTGATGGAATTTCTGTATTTGAAGAAAAACTACCCGGATCATCCGATCATCGCCAGCATCATGGGATTTTTTACCGACGAATGGGTGTATCTGGCCAAAGCCGCTGAAGACAACGGCGCCGATATACTGGAGCTCAACTTTTCCTGCCCGCACATGTGCATCGAAGGCGCCGGCCATAAGGTCGGCCAGGCCTTTCAGTTGCTTGAAGGCTTTACCGCCGCGGTCAAAGAGGCGGTATCCATCCCGGTGATGGCCAAAATGACGCCCAACATTACCGATATGAATGAGCCGGCCATGTATGCCAAAAAGGGGGGCGCCGACGCCGTTTCCGCCATCAATACCGTGCGGGGCATTTCCTCGGTGGGCCTGGATGATTTTGTGCCCACTCCCAATGTGTTTGGCAAAGGCGCCATCAGCGGAACCTCCGGGCCGGCCGTGCGGCCGATTGGTTTGAACTTTATCGCTTCCATGGCCCAGAACGATCAGCTGAACCTGCCGCTTTCCGGCATCGGCGGCATCGAGACCTGGATCGATGCCCTGGAATACATGCTGCTGGGGGCCTCGACGGTTCAGGTGACCAGCGGGATCATGCACTACGGCTATCGGATCGTAGAGGATATGATCGAAGGCCTTTCGGACTATATGAAAGAACGGGGGATCAAACAGATCTCGGATCTGGTGGGGAAAGCCTTGCCGAACCTTTATGAAACCGAGGCTTTTGATCTGGAGCGCCAGGGGATTGCCGAATATGACATGGACAAGTGCATCGGCTGCGGCCAGTGCTATATCGTCTGTCAGGACGCCGCCGGACAGGCCATTGAATGGCATGCCGAAAGCCGTCGACCGAAAGTGATCGAAGACAAATGTCTGAGCTGTATGTTGTGCAAGTTTGTCTGTCCGGTTCCAAACCTGATTTCGCACAGGGAAATGCCCAAAGGGTGGAAACGCCAGGAGACCGCTGTAATGGACAGCAGTCTGGAAAAAGACATAAAATATGAGCCATTTACAAAGGAGGGTCCCAATGAGTGTGTTATTTAAAGGCGGTACGATCGTTAATGCCACCGGTCGCTATGTGGCCGATGTGTTTGCAGACGGCGACAAAATAAAGGCGATCGGCACAGACCTGGACAATCCGGCTGATGAAGTGGTTGATGCCAAGGGGCTGTATGTGCTGCCCGGCGCCATTGACCCGCATACCCACATTTCGATGCCCTTTATGGGGACTTACGCCCAGGATGATTACCAAAGCGGCACCATCGCGGCCGCCTGCGGCGGCGTGACCTGTGTGGTGGATTTTGACCTGCAGCAAAAGGGCGAGACCCTGCTCCAGGCGCTGGAACGCAAAAAGGCGCTCGCGGAGGGCAAGGCGGTGGTCGATTATTCGCTGCATCCGGCGGTGATGGATCCCAGGCCGGAAGTCATCGAAGAAGTCAAGGCGGCCTGCCTGGAATATGGCACGCCCAGCTTCAAGATTTTTATGGTTTATGACTTCCGGGTCGATGATGCCACCATGGTCAAGCTGCTGGAAAAGACGAAAGAATATGGCGGCCTGGTCCAGGTGCATGCTGAAAACGTTCACATCATCGATCACATGAACGCGGTGCTGGAAAAAGAGGGCAAACTGGAGCCTTACTACCATGCGGTCAGCCGCCCGAATATCGCTGAAGAGGAAGCCATCTACCGGGCGTCTAAAATGGTCGAGTTGACCGGATCCCGCATATACATTGTGCATCTGTCGTCAAAAGAGGGTCTCTGGATCGTCAAACAGGCGCGTGATCGCGGCGTGCATATATACGCCGAGACCTGCCCGCAATACCTGTTGCTGGATGAGGAGCGTTACAAGGAGCCGGATTGGAACGGCGCCAAATACGTCATGTCGCCTCCGCTGCGAACCAAAGAGAGCAACGCGGCCCTGTGGGAAGGTCTGCGCGGCGGCGATCTGCAGGTGGTGGCCACCGACCATTGCCCGTTTGACTTCAAGGGCAAAAAGGACATGAACGGTAAAGACGATTACAAAAAAATCCCCAATGGCGCGCCGGGAATCGAAACCCTGCTCATCATGCTGCATTCGGAAGGGGTGGTCAAGGGACGGATCTCGCTTGAGAAGATGGTGGATGTGCTATCAACGGGCACGGCCCGCATGTTCGGTCTCAAGAACAAAGGTGAAATTGCCGTGGGCAAGGATGCCGATATTGTGGTCTTTGATCCCA
>JASFGN010000193.1:0-6230 GCA_050123735.1 Desulfobacterales bacterium
AATATTCGTGACAGCTATCTGACCCTGGTGGAATTGGGCATGCAAAACCAGCTGCCGTTATTGGCCGGCGGGGGTGTCGGCAAGACCGGAAACCTGGCAGCCAATGCGGCCGCGCTGATCATGCTGGGTGCCAGCGGGGTGCAAATCGGTAAATATGTTATGCAGGCGGCGGCCGGGTGTCTGGGATCCGAATCCGACCGCTGCAATATCTGCAATATCGGTCTTTGTCCCAAGGGCATCACCTCCCAGGACCCGCGTTTGTATCGGCGGCTGGATGCCGAGCAGGTCGCCCAGAGACTGGTCGATCTTTATCTAAGCTTTGACACCGAACTGAAAAAAATCGTGGCGCCGCTGGGGCGATCCACTTCACTGCCGATTGGCATGTCCGATGCGCTGGGCGTTGATGATCCCAACATAGCGGAGCGGCTGCAGATCAAATATGTCGTATAACGATATCGTCTGCGGAGCAAAAATGGCTTAAGAAAACGCTCGTATCATATTAGAGATAAATTCGAATTTCGAATATCGAAACTCCAAACAAATTCAAATATTGAATGATCAAAATTAAAGCCGTTTGGAACATTCGAATTTAAGATTTTGCAAATTGTTTCGGATTTCTCCTGATGAACTGATGTGGAGAGAACATATGAATAAACAGAAAACAGGCCATCACACACAGACACGGGTCATCTCGGGTTATTTCGGCGGCAAGCGGGTGGAGTCGCGGCTTCTGGAAGAGCAGATACAGGATGCAGTGGCGCGGGGCCAACGCTCGATTGAGATTCAGGCCTACGGGCAGCATGGCATCGGCGGACGGCTGTGGTCTGCGGGTGCTGATGCCATCCGGATCAAAGTATCCGGCCACCCCGGACAGCGGGTGGGCTCGATGGGTTTTCCCAATACCTTCATTGAGGTTCTGGGGCCGGCTTCAGATGATGTGGGCTGGCTGAATGCCGGGGCCGAGATTGTCATTCACGGCAATGCGGGCAATGGCTGTGCCAATGCCATGGCACAGGGCACCATTTCCATTGCCGGCAACATCGGTGCCCGCGGCATGACCATGACCAAACACAATCCGCGCTTTGCACCGCCGGAGCTCTGGATTCTGGGATCGGTCGGCGATTATTTCGGTGAATTTATGGCCGGAGGGATTGCGGTGATTTGTGGGCATGAGGCCCAGAACCCGGAGAATGTTCTGGGGTATCGACCTTTTGTCGGCATGGTCGGTGGCAAAGTGTTCTTCCGCGGCCCCCATGCCGGTTACAGTCAAACCGATGCCAAACTGATCCCGATTGGCGATGAGGACTGGAACTGGCTGATTGAGAACTTGAAACTTTTTTTACGGCGAATCGATCGCAGCGAGCTGCTGAAGTCGTTTAGCGACAAAGCCCAGTGGCAACTTTTGGTGGCTCGCAGCGCGCAGGAAAAAGTATCCAGCCCGATGCGATCCATGTTTTCATTTCGATCAGACGTTTGGGATAAAGAGCTCGGACAGGGCGGCTTGATTGGTGATCTGACACAGCTGGATCGCTCCCCGATTCCCCTGATCACCAACAGTTTCCTGCGACGCTTTGTTCCGGTCTGGGAAAACCGGAAATACGCGGCTCCCTGCGAGGCCACCTGCCCGACCGGCATTCCGGTGCAGGAAAGATGGCGGTTGATACGTGAAGGTCGTGTGGATGAGGCCGTTGATCTTGCTTTGGGCTATACGCCTTTTCCGGCATCGGTATGCGGTTATCTGTGTCCCAACCTGTGCATGCAATCCTGTACGCGTCAAATTTCAGCCCTGGCACCGGTGGATGTGGCCCGGCTGGGCCAGGCGAGCCTGAAAGCCAAGCTGCCCGATTTTCCGCCCGAAAGCGACAGGAAAATAGCCATCATAGGCGGCGGACCGGCCGGGATATCGGTCGCCTGGCAACTGCGTCAGGCCGGGCACCAGGTAACGATTTACGAGGTGGCCCAAAAGCTGGGCGGAAAAATAACGCGCCAGATTCCCGAAAGCCGCATCCCGAAGGAGGTCATCTCCGAGGAAATGCGGCGGATCGAAAAGGTGATTCCACGGATCAACCTCCGGCAACCGCTGGGTGCCGAAGATATCACCCGGCTCAAAGAAGATTTTGACTACGTTGTCATTGCCACCGGCGCGCAGAAGCCCAGACGCCTGCCGATACCCGGCAACGAGAGGGCCGTGACCGCATTTGAATTTCTGGAAAATGCCAAAACCGACAAAGCCCGGGTAGGTGAACATGTCGTCATTATCGGTGCCGGCAACGTGGGCTGTGATGCGGCCGCGGAGGCCCATCGTCTGGGGGCCCGCAAAATCACCCTGCTCGATATTCAGAAACCGCTGTCTTTCGGCAAAGAAAGGCAGGCGGCCGAGGCTGTGGGCGCCGAATTCAAATGGCCGGTGCTTACCGAGGAAATTACCGCCACCGGCGTTAGACTCACAACCGGCGAGGAACTGCCGGCCGATACCGTCATCGTTTCTATCGGCGATGTGCCGGATCTGGAATTTATTCCCGCAAGCGTCCGGACCGAAAATGAATTTGTTAAAGTCAACGAAAACTATCAGACTTCGGACATGCAGATTTTTGCCATCGGCGATGTGGTTCGCCCGGGTCTGCTGACCGAAGCCATTGGCTCGGGACGCATTGTGGCCCGCACGATTTGCGATATGATCGAGGGCAAACGCCCGGCTTTCCAAAAGCGCCCCATGATCGATCGTCGGCGGGTGACGCTGGAATACTTTGATCCACGAATCACCGAATTTGCCGATCTGGATCACTGCGGGTCGCAATGCTCATCATGCGGTGCCTGCCGGGACTGCGGCATCTGTGTTGCCGTTTGCCCCCAGGCGGCCATCAGCAGAAAAGCGCTTGAAAATAACGCCTATGAATATGTCGTGGATGAAAATCTGTGCATCGGCTGCGGCTTTTGTGCCGGCGCCTGTCCGTGCGGGGTGTGGGACTTGGTCGAAAACACATCAATTGAGTAGTTTAAAGGGTTTGATGGGTTCCATTGGTTTTATTGGTTGCGTTAATGGGCCATATCTTCTAAACAAATTGAACCAATCGAACAAATAAAACCAATAAAACAAAAATTTATTTTTATGGATGCATTACTAGCACTGGAGGACGGCCGCACGTTTCCCTGCCGGTCTTTTACCGGCCCCGGGGAGGCAACCGGTGAGGTCGTGTTTAATACCAGCATGACCGGCTACCAGGAGGTCCTCACCGATCCCTCATACAACGGGCAAATGGTGGTCATGACCTATCCGCTGATCGGAAATTACGGGGTCAATCCGGAGGACATTGAATCCGACCGCATACAGGTGGCCGCCTTTATCATTAAAGAATATCAGCCTTATCCCAGCAATTATCGTTCGACAGCAAGTCTGGCGGATTACCTCATCGACCAGAATATCATGGGTGTCGAAGGTCTGGACACGCGGGCCATAACCCGCCACATCCGCAATGCCGGTGCCATGCGGGCCGTTATTTCGACCGATGAACTCCCACCGGAATCTTTAGTGAAAAGAGCCAATGACATTCCACAGATGGCCGGATTGAATCTGGCAAAAAAGGTGACGACCCTGCAACCCTTTTACTGGGGTAACGGCAGACCGCAATTTTTCGATCCCGAACGACGCCCGCTGGATCAGACGGTCTGGCAGCATCGCGGGGCCAAACGCTCGGTCGTGGCTTTTGATTTTGGAATTAAATTCAACATCTTGCGACAACTTGAACTGGCCGGTTTTGAGCTGGTAGTGGTTCCGTCTTCGACAGCAGCCGCAACGATTGAAGCCATGGCGCCCGACGGCATTTTTCTTTCAAACGGTCCGGGCGACCCCGAGCCGGTAACCGATGCCATTCAGACCATACGATCGCTGTTGGACTATCGACCTATTTTCGGGATTTGTCTGGGTCACCAGCTCCTCGGGCTGGCGCTGGGCGCAAAAACTTTTAAGTTGAAATTCGGCCATCGGGGTGCTAATCAACCGGTCAAAAATTTCCGATCCGGAAAGGTCGAAATTACCTCCCAGAACCATGGTTTTGCCGTGGATACGGAATCGCTCCGGGAAAATGATGTTGAAATCACCCATATAAACCTGAATGACAACACCCTGGAGGGCTTTCGGCACCGCAAATACCCGATCTTTTCGGTGCAATACCATCCTGAAGCATCTCCAGGTCCGCACGATGCCCGTTATCTTTTCGATGAGTTTAAAGAATTGATGAAATAAGGTTTGATTGGTTCCATTTGTTATATTGGTTGGAATATGCGCTTTGATTTCGCTGCAACCAATTAAACGAATAAAACCAATAAAAAAATTCAACTAAAAATTAATTTATGCCCAAGCGAACAGACATCCATCGAATCTTAATCATCGGCGCCGGCCCGATTATTATCAGCCAGGCATGTGAGTTCGATTATTCCGGAACCCAGGCCTGCAAAGCCCTCAAAGAGGAAGGGTTCGAAGTCATCCTGGTCAACTCCAATCCGGCTACCATCATGACCGACCCGGAAACGGCTGATCGAACCTATATCGAGCCGGTGACTCCCGAAGCGGTGTCACTGATCGTCGAGCGGGAAAAGCCCGATGCTCTGTTGCCGACGCTTGGCGGGCAGACCGGCTTGAACACGGCCATCGAGGTCGCCCAAAGAGGGGTTCTGGAAAAATTCGGCGTTGAAATGATCGGTGCCTCCACATCCGCCATCCAAAAAGCAGAAGATCGCGATCTTTTTCGCCGGGCCATGACCAACATTGGATTGCGTATTCCCAAGAGTGGGATCGCAAAAAGCATGGGGGAGGTCCGTGAGATTGCCGACCGGATCGGATTTCCCATTATTGTGCGCCCCAGTTTCACCCTCGGCGGCACCGGCGGGGGTGTCGCATACAACGCCGAAGATCTTTACCAGCTTTCCAGGGCCGGTCTGGATGCCAGCCTGATCGGCCAGATCATGCTGGAAGAATCGGTGATGGGCTGGAAGGAATATGAACTGGAGGTTATGCGCGACAAACAGGACAATGTGGTCATTGTCTGTTCGATTGAGAACGTGGATCCGATGGGAATCCATACCGGCGACAGTATCACGGTGGCGCCGGCCCAAACCCTCAGTGACAAAGAATACCAGCTGATGCGCAACGGGGCGATTGCCATCATGCGCGAAATCGGGGTCGACACGGGCGGATCCAATGTGCAATTCGCCATTAACCCCAAAGATGGTGAAATGGTGGTTATTGAAATGAACCCCAGGGTGTCGCGCAGCTCCGCACTGGCATCCAAAGCCACCGGTTTCCCGATTGCCAAGATTGCCGCCAAGCTGGCGGTGGGCTATACCCTCGATGAAATCAGCAACGATATTACCGGTGAAACCCTGGCTTCTTTTGAACCCACTCTGGACTATTGCGTGATCAAAGTGCCCCGCTGGACATTTGAAAAATTTCCCGAAACACCGGACTTTCTGACCACCTCCATGAAATCAGTGGGTGAAACCATGGCCATCGGTCGGACCTTTAAAGAAGCCTTACAAAAAGGATTGCGCTCCCTTGAAATCGGTCGCTATGGACTGGGGGCCGACGGCAAAGATCCGGTCCGGGAACCGGACGGCAAAAACGGGCTGCCGTCCCAATCTGAGATTCAGCAAAAACTGACCTCACCCAACTCACAGCGCATATTTTATCTGCGTTATGCTCTTTTAATGGGGATCCCGGTGCGCACGATTTATAGAATGACCGGGATCGATCCCTGGTTTATTCATCAGATCGCACAAATTGTTGACCTGGAGCAGCAAATTAAAACCACCGGCGCTATGCTTTCGGATGCGCTGCTAAAGAAGGCCAAAGAGTGGGGCTTTTCAGACATCCAGTTAGCCCACTTAACAGGTGTTACCGAGTCAGAGATCAAAAAAAGGCGCGCAGCCCTGGGTTTGCGACCGGTTTACAAACTGGTGGATACCTGCGCGGCGGAATTCAAGGCCGCCACCCCCTATTATTACTCCACTTATGAATTGGAAAACGAAGCCCGCGTATCGGATCGCAAAAAGGTCATGATTCTCGGCGGCGGCCCCAATCGCATCGGGCAGGGAATCGAATTTGACTATTGCTGCGTGCATGCTTCTTTTGCGCTGCGCGAAGAAGGTGTCGAAAGCATCATGGTCAACAGCAATCCCGAGACGGTCAGCACGGATTACGATACGTCTGACAAATTGTATTTTGAACCTCTGAC
>JASFGN010000194.1:0-6201 GCA_050123735.1 Desulfobacterales bacterium
TCAACGGACCGCATCATTTTTTGATATGTTTCATAGCCGCGCAAAACCTCAATCATCTCGGTCATCATTCGGACCGTATCGACATTGGACATCTCGAGAAAGCCTTGACTGACTTTGAGACCATCATCCAGTTCCTGCAAAGCGTTCGGCATCAGGGTGCGATAATAGTTATGACCGGCTTTTTCAAGCGCATGGGATTGGGTAAAATCAATGATGCGCAAGCGATCCACCTGCGATCCGTCAACGGTGATAAAACCATCCTCGGACACAGAGAATTCACGAATATCATCGTCGGGTTTTGCAATTTCTATCTTTATTTCACCGCCTTTTCCTAAAACCGGCCACCCTTCCTGAGTCACCAGGACCTCATCTGCGTTGATCGTAAAATCGCCCCTGCGCGTATATTGAATGCCATCGGGCGTATCGACACAGAAAAAACCGTTACCCGATAATGCTAGATCGAAAGGATTTCCGGTTTTTTTGATTTTACCGGCCGAAAAATCCGTGTAGGTGCTAAATTCCATCCAGTATTGCGGCGCCTGTGATTGCTCCCAATTAACTGGCTGTTTATATCCGGAGGGCAGATCAGTGAGCTCAAAGGCCCGGAAGCGAACGCGGTCTTTTTTAAAGCCGACGGAATGGACATTGGCCAGATTGTTGGCGATCTGCTGCAGGCGTTTTTCGTATGCCAGGGCACCTGTAGCCGACATGTATATTGATCCGTTCATTGGCAAATTCCTCTTTCCACGGGCCCGCATACACACTGCTGGGCCATATTGCTGGTTAGTTGCGACGCGGCGAAATAATATCATCCCGTCTGTCCGGTCTATGGTCTGCAAGACACATACCAAACGGATGTTATGCAAACCCGAAACAAAAAAATCAAAAATGAAATCAAGTGTGTCCGGCTATATTCTTAATTATAATAATATCAATAACTTAAAATCACAAAAACCGGTAGGGCCGCAAGGTTCAAAAATGGGGCCCACGCAGAGGGTCTGGCGCTTTGAAGCAAACAGGAGCGCATTATGCCGGGTGCGGTATTTTTTGCCGCCAGAGTCACAGGCTGCTGAATGGCAACCCCCCATCAGCGCAGTCTTCGGTTGCCAAAAAAAAGCGTCGCTTACGGCAGGTCTAAACGGAAGGATGGTCTTTCTTTGAAACCGATTTACCCCTCAGATGCTGGAGCCTTAATACCAGATCGACTTCACCCTGAGGTACGTTCAGGCGTTCAGAAATATCCGCCAGGCTCAGTCCCTGGTCTGCCAGGCTTTCGATTTCGCTGTAGATCACGTTGGCCGCGTCCGGCTCGCCTGCCTCGGGGCTTGAAATGTGATCAAGATCGGGCGTCGCCAAAGATGTGAGAAGACCGGTATCGATGCGCTTTTCGGGATGACGATAATAGGCATCTAAAATTTGGCGTTCCTGATCGATGGTTTCCATAATATGATTAAATGCCAATTCGGTTTGCCGCCGCACAGCTTCTACTAAAAATTCCGTGTTTATACTTAAATGGCGGTCGGCAGTCGGTGCTCCTAAAATCAACTGCTTGAACCGAATCCGGTTCAGAATTAAAAAAACAATTATACATCCGCACAAAACAATTTGGGTTGCATCGAAGACAATTCCCCAGAAATCAAGTGTGTGCAATGCCATTTCCACTCCCTATGTCTGTTCATCCGATGGCCCGTCATTAGACACGAACATCGATAATCTTCTGCTCCGCAGTGTCCTCTGGTTCAGTGGTATCGGTTGATTCGGCAGATTCAGTCGCGCTATCAGATTGACCTTTGCTATCCTGACCGGTAACATCTACGGTGTCGGATTTCTTTTTTTTGCGACCTTTCTTCTTTTTCTCTTCGTCATCTTTTTTCAAATATTTTTCAAAAGGTGGCTTATCCTCGTCGCGTTTTTTGCGATTGACGCGTTGAATTTGCCCTGAAGCCGAAACCGGCGGCAGCCCTTTGGGAATATGAATATCGTCAACCATAAGTCTATCCTCTTTGCTGTAAATTTTATTCCACCTTTTCGCCCTCCCACTTCCGAAATGGTTTTTAATTGAATCCAAGCCGATTCATGCCGTGCATCGGTCAAAGACGATTTAAAAGAAACCCCTATTCATCCAGTAAATGTTGTTTGCGCAATTTCGTCCGTAAATGCAAAATGGCCTGGGAATGTATCTGTGATACCCGCGATTCGGTGATTCCGAGGACTTTACCGGTTTCCTTCATGGTTAATTCGTCCAGATAGTACAACGAAATAACCAGGCGTTCCTTTTCGGGCAGTTGCTTAATCGCCTCGGCCATGGCTTGCCTTAATTCTTTAAGCTTGGTCATGGTCAGGGCATCATCCTCGTTGTTGATCAGATAATTCAGCAGCTTTTCTTTCTCATCCCGAGAGGATACACCCAATTCTTCGAGGCTGATAAAGGAAATACTGGACATTTGTTTTGTCCGATAGACCTGCTCAAGATCAATACCCAGCTCGTCGGCAACCTCAACATCTTCGATCTCTCGGCCGTATTTTTGCTCCAGACGCAAATACGCGGATTCGAGTTCCCGTATTTTGCGTCGATTTGATCTGGATAAAAAATCACGCGCACGCAATTCGCTGAGCACCGCACCTTTGATGCGAAAAATCGCGTAAGTCATAAACTTGTTGTCCCGCCGGGGGTCATAGCGATCCACCGCCTGGATCAAACCGATTACGCCGACATTCATCAGGTCATCGACATCTACCGTTGACGGAAGATGAACGGCCAGTCGTTGAACGATGCGTTTTACGTACGGCAAATATTCAGTGATCAATTGGTCACGATACGCGGGGTCTTTGGGAACCACTTTCTGAGTTCGTCTCTGTGCCAGGGCCATAGAGTTTTATTTCTCCAGTTATGAAATAGGATTCTCGATTAAATGGTGCCAGAAAAAATGGGAATCGCCTTTGGGCATTTGCGTCGGCGGCTTAGCGATTATTTTGCGCGCCAGATCTTGAAAACATTTGCTGGCATCCGTATCCGGAAAAAGATCGCTGACAAGCTTCTGCCGTTTGATGCCATGCGTGACATTGGCGTCAAACAGCACGCTGCCGACAAAATCGATGCTCATATCCAAAAATCTTTCCGTTACCAGATTCAGTTGCCGGAAAACTTCACTTCCCTGTCGGGCTGTGCTGGCCAGGTTCACAATCAGCTGGCAGTTTTTCTCGGCATACTTTAATGCCAGTACTTTCATCAAGGCGTAAGCATCGGTGATGGCGGTCGGCTCAGGAGAAACCACCACAATTATTTCCTGGGCGATGACATTGAAGTCCATCACATTTGAAGAAATGCCTGCCGCAGTGTCGATGAGCAGCAGGTCCACACAGTCGATCACTGCATCCAGCTCGCTTAAAATTTGAACTTTCTGCTGCTTGCTCAACTGGGTCAATTCCTGAATTCCGGAAGCAGCGGGTAAGATCAGCAACCGGCCAGGGCCTTCGACCATAATCTCGCTGATTGATTTTTCACCTGTAAGGACATGCGACAAATTATATTTGGGCGCAAGCCCCAGCAATACATCGAGATTGCCCAGGCCCAGATCTGCGTCTAAAATGAGTACCTTTTTGCCCAGCCGGGTAAAAGCGTAGCCCAGGTTGGCCACAATATTTGTTTTTCCGACTCCGCCTTTGCCGCTGGTAACCGCAATCACTCGCGGTGCTGTCGAACGACCCGAGCGCGAGGCAACGGGTCGCTTTAAATCGTGGCGCTTCCTTCGATCTGACAGGCGGATGACGTTGTTTGAGGGATTTTTCGAATCCATTGAGATAGCAGGTCCTTTCAGCTATGAATAATTTGAGATTCGCACCGAATCCCTCTTTGCGGCCAGGTCAATTTGAAACGGTTTGCTTTTTTCCGGTTGGCAATCTCTGCAGGGCATAAATTGCTGCATCCTGGCGACCTCTGGGCTTGAAAAAGTCATCAGATTTTTTGATTTTATCTTTTGGGTCCACTTACAGTCCGAACAATGAAAAATGTCTGAATTTTTGTTGGCAACAAATTGGCGCTCATTGACAGGCATCTTTTTTTCTGGCACCAAAGGGTCTTTTGACAGGGGTTGTGAAAGCGGCAATGAAAATTTAAGGTCAGACAGCAGCAAAGTGACCACTTTTCTGAGCGATCCGGTTTCGATGTCATCCGGCACCTGACGACCGTTGGTTAAATAGGCCAGGGGCAGCGGATCTTCGCTGATTAAATCAATTAAATTTCCATGGGTACGGCTTTCATCCAGCTTCGTAAAAATGAAGCCGGCAACCCCCATCGACTTAAGGCTTTCACGTATGGCTTTCAAATCGCTTGCTTTCGTCATTGCGCTCAACGCCAGATAAATATCAGGTTGCTCAACGGCACCCAAGCAGGCCCTGAGGCCATCCAATTCATTGGGCATCGTCGGGTTTAATCCCGGCGTATCAACCAAAATAAGATCCATGTCATTGAACCGGCCAACGGCGGCTCTAAATTCGGCAGGCGTAGCCACTATTTTGAGCGGAATGCCGATGGCCTTGGCATAAACTTTTAGCCCGGCGGAAGCCCCGATGCGATTCGCATCAAGAGATATGAGGGCAACCGTCTGATGCTGCTCAATCGCATGTCGGGCAGCCAATTTAGCGACCGTGGTTGTCTTACCGACTCCGGAAGATCCCACAACAGCCACGACTCGAACACCGTTATGATGGGGAGACCGCACTTCACTTGACGGATTTTCATTTTGCAATAAAGCCGTAATTTCAGAAACGATCGTGTCGATTGAATCCAATTGACCGTGTTTGGCCCGCTCGTTTAAGTGCTCAACGATATCTGCGGCCAGATCCCGTTTGACCTCCTGAGACAGCAGATGCTCAAAGACCGCACTCAACATATCTTCTGCTGCGCCGTGCATGTCGTCTGCAGAGGGGCCTGCCGGTTTGCGCTTGCTTCGCGATGGGATGCGACTGCCGATCGTCGGCTGAACTTTTTGCATCGGGGCGGAACGATCAATTTGTGCATATCGGCGGTAAGCGTTTGCCGCGCCTGTAACGGCGGTCGCTTTGGTTTCAGCCGGAAGCTGATAACTATCGACCGCGGCGGTCACCTCTACGCCCACTGATCTGACCAGGCCCAACAGCTTATTCTCTTTTTTTAAGCTGCGGGCGGATAATATCACTGCATCCGAGCCCAGTTCTTTTTTAATCAACCGCAGGGCAGATGTCATATTCTTGGCTTCAAAGCGTTTAATCTGCATCGTTTAGCTCCAGTACATCCAGAGATTGTATTTCAACATTACTGAGAATTTCATCATATGACAGCACCGTCACCCGGGGCATAAATCGATCCACCAGTCGCTTGACATGTTGTCGTATTTGTGAGGAACACATCACAACCGGCTGATAGTCTAAAGAGGACAGTTTTTCCAGACTTGCCGCCAGGTTGTTCATCAACTGCTGGGCAATAGGGGGATCCAGTGACAAAAAGGTTCCATGCTCGGTTTGCTGCAAAGCACCTGAGATGGCTGTTTCCAGGGTGTGGCCCAGTGTAATGGCGCTAATGTTGCCTTCCGGTGTCAGGTGCATTTTGGTTATCGTGCGCGCCAATGCATGGCGAACATGCTCGCTTAAGATGTCCAGATCTTTGGTCACTGGCGCCCAATCGGCCAGGGTTTCACATATGGCCAGCAGATCGCGAATCGGAACCTGCTCGCGCAAAAGATTTTGCAATACCCGCACGACGCCGCCCAGCGGCAACAAATTGGGAACCAATTCTTCTACGACCTTGGGATGCGTTTCCTTTAAGGTATCCAGTAATTGCTGGACATCCTGCCGGCCGAGCATCTCGTGACAGTGCTGCTTAACGACCTCGGAAAGATGCGTCGTCAGCACGGTTGCCAGATCTACAACCGTAAACCCTTTGGTCAAAGCATGCTCTTTGACATCTTCTTTTATCCAAAGCGCCGGCAACCCGTAAGTGGGTTCCCGGGTCGGAATGCCGTCGATTTTTTCCTCAACCGCATTTGGATTCATCGCCAGGTAGTAGTTGCTCAACAATTCCCCTTTGGCCACTTCATTGCCCTTCAGCAAAATGGAATACTCGCCGGCTTTTAAACGCATATTGTCCTGGATGTGAACGGGCGCCACAATGACCCCCAGCTCGCGCGCAATCTGGCGGCGTAACGATTTGATGCGATCCAGCAG
>JASFGN010000195.1:0-6148 GCA_050123735.1 Desulfobacterales bacterium
ATTTTTTCCACTGCAGCTTCGGTCCGTATGTCGGCACCATATGACCGGGCGGCGCGTGCGCACGCCAAACTGACGCCGCCCGTGCCGCCCTTGGAAAACCCCCATGAGCGAAAGGCGCCGTCGATTTCGCCCATGTAGTGGTGCAGCAGGACATAAGCCGTTCCCGGGGATCGCACGCCCAAAAAGGTGCCGATAATGCCACTGACCGACATGGGTCCGATCAGACGATCGGATTCAAACCACAAACTTAAAAACTCAACGGCACTCATGGTCATCATTTTGGTGAAAATATACTTATCGCCGTCGGCCAGCGCCTTGAAGCGCCGTCCCAAACCGAGCAATTTGGCCAGTTCGCTGATTTTCAAAGAGCCCGGATCCGGGGCCGGTGAGTCTATCATGTGTTTGATAAAACTGGCCATTTGTGTCATGGCCAAAGAAAAGCGCGGCGCCATTTCCGCATCTGTCGGACTGAAGCGGGCGATCTCGCGCCGGGTGGCCTCCGGATCCCCGCATCGCGTCATGGATTCCCCGTCGGGAAACGGTGTGAAGGTGCATTCCAGCGGGATGACCTGGTAGCCGTGCCGGGTCAGATCGAGTTCGCGGACGATGTGCGGGCGAAACAAACTGACGACATAGGAGTAAACCGAAAACGTAAAGCCCGGAAATATCTGATCGCTGGCAGCCGCCCCTCCCAGGATATGTCTATTTTCCAATACCAGAACCTGCTTGCCGGCTTTTGCCAGGTAGGCGGCACATACGAGTCCATTATGCCCGCCACCGACAACAATGGCGTCATATCGTTTGGTCGGGATGTCAGAATGAAACGGCGGTGCGATTGGATCCATGCCATTAGCGCCTTTTGTGTTCGGGATTGTAAAACGGCGTTGTTGCAACCACCGCGGTAACGGTTTCACGGCGGTATTCTACGGTATATTCGATTTTGAGCGTCGCGCCGGTCTTGGCGAAAGGCGTTTCAATCGACGCCAGCGCCAGGTTTCTTTTGATCAGGGGTGACCAGGTGCCGCTGGTGGCTTTGCCGATTTGGCGGCTGCCGCTGTTATCATAAACCGGAACGCCGCTTCGCCAGGCACCCGGATGCACCTGTACGGGCAATCCCTGTTTTGCAAATAGAGCTTCCTGTTCATCCCAGTCGAGCTCGAGTCCGACGAGGGTAAGCTGCGGTCCGGCAGCCTGTTCGGCCTTCAGCGCCCGTTGGCCGCAAAAGGGTTTGCGATCGAGGTCGACCGTCCAGCCCAGGCCCAGCTCGTAAGGCGTCGATTTTTGTGATTCGATCAGGCAATGGGCGGCATTGTGGAATTCGACCCCGTTTAAAATCAGGCCGGCCTCGATGCGGGCAATATCCAGAACATCCAGGCCGAAGGGTTGCAGCAAATAGGATCTGCCTGCGGACATGAGCACATCCCAGAGGGGCAGGGCGTTCGTTTGATCCACCCACAACTCGTATCCTAAATCACCGGTGTATCCGGTGCGGGATATCAGCACCGGCAATTTGTCGAGTTGAGCGGTCACCACGTTATAATATGCCAGCGCGTCCAGATCGGCATCGGTCACCTGTTTTAAAATATCCCGGGATGTCGGTCCCTGAAGCGCAACCGCAGCAATATCGGCGCTGATATCTTCAAGAATGACGTCAAAACCGCGTCTAAACTGCCCAAACCAGGCCAGCATCGGCTCAGCGGTATGCACGCGCAAGCGATCCGTATCCAGGCGAAACACGGTTCCGTCATCGATTATCTTGCCGAAGTCATCACACCAGCAGCAATAGGCCGCGCGGCCGATGGGAATGTCTTCAATATTTTTGGTCATGATGCGGGACAAAAAAGCAACCGCATCCGGCCCGCTCACTTCGTACTTAAACAGCGGGCTGATATCCATTATCCCGGCAGCATGGCGCAGGCTGTAGTATTCGCCGTCGTTGGGAAGGCTATAGGAAGACACGGCGCAATAACCGGCCCAATCGGCCCATCTATAGCTGGTGCACAAGGCCGCGGTTCTATCGTGAAATGGCGTTGGAATCGGCATTTTTACGAAGGTTCAAAGGTTTCCGCCTTTTCCCTTTGTGCTTCGGCGGACAAACAATATTCAGGATTCAGAGGTTCAAAGATACAAGGTTTAAGTTAGTCTTATTTGTTTCATTGGTTAAATTGGTTGGCTTAAACCGAACCAATTGAACCAATTAAACGGAGGTAACATTTGCCAGATGCCCGATACTTAACACTAGTTGTCTGCCTGAATAGGTAGTGGTCTTGTACAGGTTGACTTACCGAGCTGTGCGGTTCGGATATATGGGTTACCTGGAGTTGTCAAGTTCTTTTTAAATCGAAAACACTGATTGACAAGTGATTTTTGACCCATTAGATTTGTTAACGCCTAAATCGGAGGAGCCCGAATCCAAAAATCAAATCATCACAATAGTGTTCTGTCCCACGATTGACCGGCAAAATGACGACCGGTCATGTCATTTTCCAAAAGTCGAAAGGTTTCAGCGGGCGGGCGCAATCGCGAAAAGCAAACAAAATAAATTTCGTGCTTTTATGCTTTCGTGTTTTCGTGGTAAAAAAACCAAATACCAGGATTTTGTAATTTCGAAGTTGAGATGAAAAATGTTCTATCTGATGGGAGGTCCTATGCCGTATGATCCGGAAAAAGATGTGGTGTTAAAGAAGTGGAAATGTGATGAAACCGGTTTGGTGGTTTCTATCAATCAATATGGTGAGAGCGAGCCAAAGGTTCAAATCGGACCGCGCATTTTATTGAAAAAGGACGGTAGCGAAAGAGCTCCGGTAAAAGCCGGCCGGCTGACCATCGAGGATCTCATGTGGTTGTACGATATCATCGATGAGGTTAAAGAGGAGCTGACCGCTTTGCACAAACCGCAATGATTGTTATCGGTTATCAGTTATTGGTTATTCGTTTCGACATATCGATCATCGGTGCAAAAGCAAGTAACGAATAACACAAATCTGTCTTAAGGTTAGCAGTCCATCTTGCTAAATAGAGGAAAAAGTTCCAGTTAGATCATTTTTAATTTGAGTTCATTTGTCATTATAAGCGCCTTATATTAGGTATATACCGGCACCATCGGGTGTATAACACATTATTGAGATAAGTTCGAATAACTGACTGAATAGACCTTTTCTGTTTGGAATCATCTATAAGACGGCCGCAAAAGAAGTATGGTATGAGCCTGAACGATGGTATCATATTCCCCAAAAAAGGGAAAAATTCGCCTGAACTGGGACCTGTGGCAGTGGTTTCCGGAACTGAGACAGATCTTTTTCTGCTTTGCAAGTTGTTTGATGTTAATGCCGATGACTACCAAAGACTATTTACCAGTCGTCTGTATGTTTCAAGCAGGTCGATCGGCGGTATTTCATTGTGCGGCCCACTGGTCGGCGCACCCTATGCGGTCATGGTGATTGAAAATCTGATTGCATGGGGAGCCGAGACCCTCTTTTTCCTGGGCTGGTGCGGTTCAATCTCGCAGCAGGTTAAGATCGGCGATATTGTCATGGCGACATCGGCCCTTATTGATGAAGGCACCTCCAGGCATTATCAGCACAATGAGAATGGCCGATCATACCCTTCTGAAAGGCTGGCCGCCCGGCTCAGCGACGAAATGACTGAAGCGCACATCAGATTCCATAGCGGGGCGATCTGGACAACGGATGCCATTTATCGCGAAACGCGTCACAAAGTGGAAACCTATCAGCGTCTCAACGCTTTGGCGGTTGAGATGGAAATTTCGTCCCTGTTTACGGTGGCCCGGTATCGCGGCGTCGATCTGGGTGCGCTGGCGGTTGTTTCGGATGAGCTCGCATCTTATAAATGGCGTCCCGGTTTTAAAATGAAAGAATTCAAACGCGGCCGACAGGCGGCCTGCGAGGTGATCAAATACGTATGCCAGAAGATGTAAGCCCCCAAATCTTAGACAAAGCCCAGGAGCTCAGGTCTGCTCTGCACCGGCATAATTATCGCTATTATGTGCTGGATGATCCCGAAATTTCCGATGCCGAGTATGATCGCCTGATGCGAGAGTTGATGCGCTTGGAGGAAAAATACCCGCAGCTGCGGCAGCCGGATTCACCCACGGTCCGGGTAGGCGCTCCGCCGTTGGAAAAATTTGAATCTGTTACCCATTCGATTCCGATGCTGAGTTTGGACAATGGCTTTAATGACGAAGACATCCTGGAATTTGATCGAAGAGTCAGACGAAACTTAGGTGAATCCAATACCATCAGCTACACGGCGGAGCCCAAGATGGACGGTGTGGCCGTTGAACTTGTATATGAAAGTGGAAAGCTGGTTACGGCTGCGACGCGTGGAGACGGCCAGACCGGAGAGGTGATCACAGACAATGTCAAAACGATTCAAACCGTGCCGCTGGTGATGCAATCGGATCCTGCGATCCCGGTACCGCCCAGGTGTGAAATAAGGGGAGAAGTCTTTATCGGCCTGAAAGCGTTTAAAGGCCTGAATCAGGAACGCATCCGTCAGGAACAGCCGCCATTTGCCAACCCTCGAAATGCTGCGGCCGGATCTTTACGGCAATTGGATTCGAAAATTACCGCCACCCGGCCGCTGGAGGTTTTTTTCTACGGGGTGGGGCTTGTTGAAGGCGCGGCTTTTGAAACGCATGGAGAGCTGTTAGCGGTATTGAAGCGATGGGGCTTTAGGATAAATCCCCTCATTCTTTCGGGCATTTCCATTAAAGCGGCTTTAGATTATTATCGGGAATTAAGCGAAAAACGACACCAGCTTGCCTATGACATCGATGGCGTTGTCATCAAGGTCGACCGCATTGCCCTGCAACAGCAGTTGGGGGCCACCTCCCGAAGCCCGCGATGGGCCATTGCTTACAAATTTAAGGCCATTCAGGAAACCACGACCATCGAAGCAATCGAAGTCCAGGTGGGGCGTACCGGTGTTTTAACACCGGTGGCCCATTTGCGACCGGTAACCGTTGGCGGGGTTCAGGTCAGTCGGGCGACCCTTCACAATCAGGATGAAGTCGAAAAAAAAGACGTCCGTATCGGAGATCATGTCCTGGTGCAAAGAGCCGGAGACGTTATCCCGGAAATTGTCAAGGTGATCGCATCGAAAAGAGACGGCAGCGAAACCGTATTTAAGATGCCCAAAAAGTGCCCGGTGTGTGATTCTAAGGTGGTCCGCATGGAAGGGGAGGCAGCCACACGTTGCATCAACTCAAGCTGTTCAGCCCAGGTTAAAGAGCGGATCAAACATTTTGCTTCAAAAAGCGCATTTGATATTGACGGCCTGGGCAAAAAGCTCGTCGATCAGCTTGTCGATAAAAAGCTGCTTTCATCATTTGCCGATATATTTACGCTGGACCAATCCTTGCTGAGTGGATTGGACCGAATGGGCGCCAAATCAGCAGCAAATCTGATTGGCGCCATCGAAAAGGCCAAAACCATTGATTTGTCCCGTTTCCTTTATGCGCTGGGGATCCGGCATGTCGGTGAACATGTGGCCGCATTGCTGGCCGATCATTTCAAGGCGTTGGAACCGTTAATGAACTGCTCCCGGGAAGAGCTGGAAGCCGTCGACGGCGTCGGCCCGATTGTGGCTGCCAGTATTACCCAATTTTTTGAGCAGAAGCGCAACCGGCTTATTATCAATCGGTTGTTGGCCGGCGGCGTTAAACTGGAAACGGCCGCGCCAAAGCAAGCCGGCAAGCTCGACGGCCGGATTTTCGTGCTAACGGGGAAGCTCGAAGAATTTACCCGTTCCCAGGCCAAGTCGCTGATCGAAGCTGCCGGCGGCAGCGTCAGCGGGTCCGTCAGTCGTAAAACCGATTATGTGGTTGCCGGTGATGCGCCGGGGTCGAAGCTCACCAAGGGCAAGGAACTGGGCGTCAAAGTCATCGATGAGGCCCAACTAAAAGAGCTCTTAAATTAAGCTGGTGAGCTGCTGAGCGACTGGCTTATCAGCATACACGCGTGCCAGCTTATCGGCTGAACAGCTGAATAGCGAAAAGCTAAATTCTGGAGGTTTGCATGGAAAAACAGGTGCGTGCCCATGTCATCATTTCCGGACGGGTTCAGGGCGTTTTTTTTCGAGTGGAAACACAACGCGCTGCGGAGCGGTTTGGCGTTTTGGGCTGGGT
>JASFGN010000196.1:0-6145 GCA_050123735.1 Desulfobacterales bacterium
GAGCATTTTAAGGAGGCTTTTAAAACAGTTATTGAGTGCAAGATGCATTTTTGAGATGGCTTGTAAATACGTTGTCCAAGGCAGGTTATCGTTCGGATTTTTTATGTTCCGGGCCGCATGGCTGACTTTGCCATATTCAAACAGAATAAAACCTTTGGAGGAAACAATGGTCAGTTTAAAAAAGCTTTTTACACCCGTAAAATCCATGAATAACCAGGCAGCCAAAAAGTTTATGGCCGAGCACCCGGAAGGCTCTTACACGCTTTTGGATGTGCGCCAACCCGGAGAATATGAAGGCGAGCACATTCCCGGTGCCAAGCTTATCCCGCTGCCGGGCCTAAAAGACCAATTAAGCCGGCTGGATAAACAGAAGCCGGTCCTCGTTTACTGAGCGTCAGGCGGACGCAGCCTGGCGGCGGCGCAACTGTTATCCGGTCTGGATTTCAACGAAATTTACAATCTGAAGGGCGGCATCAAGGCCTGGCAGGGGGAAAAGGCGGAAGGCCCGCAGACACTTAATCTGGATCTGGTGCGCGGAGATGAAACCCCGTCTGAAATGATTGCCCTGTCCTATGGGATGGAGATGGGACTGGGGGTCTTTTATCATAACCTGATGGGTACCGCCCAGGATGCAGAGCTCAAAGCGCTTTTTGGTAAACTGGCCGAAATCGAAGGTCATCATAAACAACGTCTGTTTGATCTGTTAACCGAGATCGATCCGCCTTCCAAGGATATGGAAGCTTATGAAGCCGGTATTAAACCCTCCATCCTGGAGGGCGGATTCAAACTGGATGAATTTATGCAAAAAAATGAATCCTATCTGCAGACGGTTTCAGATGTACTTGAATTGGCCATGATGCTGGAAACCCAGGCGCTGGACCTGTATTTGCGCTTTGCGGATAAAAGCAGCGATAGCGGCAGTCAGCAAGTGCTTTTCAAATTGGCCGATGAGGAAAAAGCCCACCTGGAGGCTTTGGGGCAGCTGCTCGAAATAAAATCAGCGTAGCTGATTTTATTTGTAGTAGACCAGCGCCTCGGGAATATAGCGTTTAATGTTGTCGATGCGGGTGGCGGGGGCCGGATGGGTGGATAAAAATTCCGGCGGCCGTCGGCCGCCCTGTTCGTTCATTCTCTGCCAGAACGGGACCGCTTCGCGGGGATCGTAACCGGCCCGTGCCATCAGGGTCAACCCGATGCGGTCGGCTTCGTTTTCATGCAATCGGCTGTAAGGCAACAACAGGCCCACCGTGGCACCGGCGCCATAGGCCTGCATAAACAGATTCTGGGTAGCGGCTGAATTCTGGGACAGGGCCACCGAAAGGGCTACGCCGCCCATTTGTGCCAAAAGTCCCTGGCTCATGCGCTCATTTCCGTGGCGTGCGATGGCATGGGCGACCTCATGGCCCAATACCACGGCCAGCCCCGTTTCATTCTGGGTGTACCTAAGGATCCCCGTGTAGACGGCTGCTTTGCCGCCGGGCATCACCCAGGCGTTGGCGAGCTTGTCGTCCTCGATCAAATTGAACTCCCAGTGTAAATTTTTGATCTCCGATTGCATCCCGGCTTCCCTCAGGAAGTCCTCTGCGGCCTTGGCGATCCTGAAGCCCACGCGCCGCACCATTTCAACTTGCTGCCGATTTGATGACAATTGGCTGTCTTTGAGCACTTTGTCATATTCCTGCAGACTCATCGTGGCCAGCTGCGATTCCGGCAGCAACGCCAGGCTCTGGCGGTTGGTGATGGGCACCTCGGCGCAGGCGAATAAAAAAATGCCAACCAACAAAACCGCTAAAATACGGGCGAAGCGGGTTGGCTCTGCGTTTATATCCAGTCTCGATTCCATTTTTGGGATTCCTTTGTTTTTAAAATCAATATAAAGGTTCAGGGTTTTGAGGTTTTTGGCTTGGCAACCCCTCTTATTTCGATTGTCATCTACCCTCTGAACCTTTGAACCCTGGGACTGACTCCTGCCTGCCCGCCATAGCCCTTGTGGCGAAGGCGGGACACCTGAAACCACAGTTTTGTGCCTTAAGACGCTGACAGTTAATGATAAGTCGACAGTACCCGTGTGTAAATATGTTGCATTTAAATTTGAGCAGGGGAAGAGCTGTTTTGATGCGTCTGAGCTGAGATATGGAGAACGATCAGTTGTCCAGTATTTCCCTGATTTTATTTGATATTTTCTTTAGATTGAAGGGTTTTTGAATAAATCCGTTGCACCCTTGCTTCATGATGGCGGAGGCCCGGCTATCGAGACTGTATCCGCTGGAGAGCAAGATTTTGGCATTGGGCTTAATGGCCCGTATGCGGCTGAAGGTTTCAGCCCCGCTCATATCGGGCATGATCATATCCAGGATGACCAGATTGATCCGGTCCCGGTGACGCTGAAACAATTTGATGGCCTCTGCACCGCCGGCGGCGACTAAAACCGTGTATCCCAATTTTTCGAGCAGATCCTTGCCGATATCGGCCACCATTTCCTCATCATCGACCAGTAAGATTGTCTCCGAACCGCCCCGGGCCTCTTCGAGTTTGAATTTTTCGGCAATCACCTGCTTGTCCGATGCCGGTAGATAGATTTTAAATGTGGTTCCATGTCCTTTCTCGCTGTAGACATTGATGATCCCGTTATGGTTTTTGATGATGCCGTAAGCGCTTGCCAGACCCAGGCCGGTTCCGCGGCCAAATGCCTTGGTGGTGAAAAACGGTTCGAATATTCTTTCCTGGGTTTTTTTGTCCATGCCAATGCCGCTGTCTGAAACGGTGATGCGAACATACTTGCCGGAATCAATGGCGTAAGGTTTGTCATAGTCATTGGCCTGCAGATTAATATTTTCGGTCTCGACATACAGATTGCCGCCGCCGGGCATCGCCTGCCAGGCATTGACAAATAGATTCAATAAAACTTGCTCGATCTGGCCCCGGTCCACTTCAACCGTATAGAGGTCTTCCTGGAATTTTTTGTGAATCGTAATTTCTTTTCGAGCCCGGCTGAACATGTCCGCATTTTTGTTGATGAGTACGTTTAGATTGGTGGTTTTGACCTGATATTTGCCCCCGCGCGCAAATCCCAGTATTTGGCGTGTAAGCTCAGAGCCGCGTTTGACATAACTTTCCATGTTGTTTAGAAATTCCTGGTGCGGATGTTCATCGGTCAGGTCCATTTTCATCAGCGAAATATTACCCTGAAAACCCATCAGCAAGTTGTTAAAGTCATGGGCAATACCACCGGCCAGGGTGCCAATGGCTTCCATTTTTTGGGCGTGCTGCACTTGAGATTCCAGTCGCTTTTTTTCCTTCTCCGCTTGAATACGCGAGGTGACATCTCGCATGATACCCCGAAATCCCGCGGGTTGATCATCTGCACCCTTCATCAGGGATGCGGACACCTCCAGATTTTTTTTCGTGCCATCTTTTCGAATAATTTCATATTTGGTTACTTTGGCCGGTTCTCCGGTGCGAAAAACCCGATTAAATATGTCATACATTTTACGGGCGGTTTCCGGTGATGTGTATTGACGGTTGTTCATACCCAGCAACTCATTGCGCTCGTATCCGATTATCTGACACACCCGATTATTGAAAAAAGTGAAATTCCCTTCAAGATCGACTTCAAAATAGCCCTCTGCGATGCTGCCCAGAATATTGCGATATCGCCTCTCGGATTCCATCAGCGCTTCCTGAGCTGATTTGCGCTCGGAAATGTCTTCCATAATGCCCAGCCAGTATTGAATGTTACCATTTTGATCTTTAACGGCTGAAGCTCTGACAATCGCCCACAGAATCTGACCGTCGTTTTTTAAATAGCGTTTTTCGGTCTGATATGAGCTGATGCGGCCCTCGCGTACGGCATTGCTCAGTTTGATGGTTTCCTCCCGGTCATCCGGATAGGTTATATCGACAAACGTCATGCTTTTTACCTGCCGGTGGCGATACCCCAGCATCTGGAAAAAGGCCTGGTTGGCCTCAAGAATGTACCCTTGCGGGTCGGCAATCACGATCCCCAAAGGTGCGGCTTCGAAAATGGTTCGAAAGCGAACGGCATCCTGTCGGTATTCTTCCGCCAGCAGATCCTCGCCGGCAGCCGGCTGCTCTGCCTGATCGCTATTTTTCTTGTCGTTGAAATGCTGATCTTCAATTAACGGCTTCGCCATATTCGTGTCTTTTCCATCGGCTATGTTTTACTCTCGACATAATAGTCATCCGTACTTCGATCCTGCAAGAATTTAAAATCGAAGCCCTGCCTTTCAGCCTCGTCATACCAGCGGTGCCCCAGATTCCGGCAGCTTTCACAGGCCGAAACCGGTATGTGAACCGCCAGTATATGCTGCCCCCGATCCGAGGATGAATCGATTTGCCAGGCGCCGCCGCATTCTGTACAGGCTTTCACCTGCTCGGTCTGGGTCTCCGTTATGCCGTCGGTATCGTAGAAAATCTCGCGCCGGCGCTCGAAAATTTCACCTTTTGACTGAATCTGTTCCTGGATATTTTGACGCTGCTGCCAGTAGCTCAGGATCGTATCGCCGACCTGTCGGATGGATTCGCTGACATCAGGGCTCTGGCGGATTTTGGCAGGATCATAGTCCGGTTCTTTAACATAACTGTAGTCCAATCCGGCCATTGCCAAAATGATTCCCACATTCACATACGGCAGGGCGCCCTCGATGGAATAACCGCCTTCCAGAACAGCGATATCGGGTTTTAACAGTGCCGTCAATTCGGCATATCCCTGAGCTGAGAAATTCATGTTGGTAATCGGATCGGTATAATGATTGTCCTGCCCTGCGGAATTGATGATGATGTCAGGCTTGAAATCCTGCAGAATCGGCAGCACCACCTGCTTGATGGCATACAAAAATCCCTCTTCGGACGTGTGCGGCGGCAGGGGGATATTGATGGTGGACCCGATGGCGTTCGGCCCGCCGAATTCATTTATAAACCCCGAACCCGGGTAAAGCGTGCGGCCGTCTTGATGGATGGAAATGAACAGGGTATTGGGATCGTGCCAGTAAATATCCTGGGTTCCATCGCCATGATGACAATCGGTGTCGACGATGGCCACTTTGGTGACCGGGTACGCCTGCCGGAGATATTCAATCATAATGGCTTCGATGTTGATATTGCAAAAACCGCGTGCTCCGTGGACAACGCGCATGGCATGATGGCCGGGTGGCCGCACCAGCGCAAAGCCGCGTTGGATCTGTTTGTCCATCACTGCCATCCCGATGGTTTTGGCACCGCCGGCACTGATAAAATGCGATTCGGTCGTCACCTGCCATACGTCCGGCACGCAAAAATGGACGCGCTGAATATCTTTTAATGTGACCAGATCAGGTTTCAGTTCGCTGATTCCAACAATATCAAAGAGTCCCTCCTCAAAGATCTGATCCTGCGTGTATAGCAGGCGTTCTTCCCTTTCAGGATGGGTGGGGCTTATCGCCCAGTCAAAGGCAGGAAAAAATACCAAACCGGTTGTATACTTTGCTCGGAGCATTTTTTAATTTCTTATCTTTAACCTTTTGATCATTCTTTTTTTAGGATTTTGAATTTGTTTCGTGTTTCGGATTTCATATTTCGGATTTTTAAATAGACCACTTAACACCAATGGCACATTTATACCGAGGTTGATTGCTGTGACAATTTCGCTAGAATGTTATCGTATCCTTGAATCAGGCCCGGTTTGACCTGTACCCTGACCCGAATGTTTTTCCCGATGGTATTGAAACCGCGTACCATATTGAATTCCATGTTTTCGATTATTTCTGTTTCCAAATGATCCGGGTCGGCCCCGCGGTCGAGTGCTTTTTGTTTGAGAAGGCGCAGAGCGGAATTGACGGCGTCATTGCGGCTGAAATTGCGGTCAATGCGCTCAAAATAGTCCTCCTCGGGTGCGGTTGCAATTTGGTTCTGCGTGTCTGCAAATAATGTGACCTCACAGGTGGTTCTGGCCAAAGCCGCACCGATCGCATTGGCAACCGTCCACCTCGGCACGACCCGGACCTTTAAATCGGATATTTTTTCAAGGGCCTCGGCAAAGTAGGCGGCCGGGCCGCCCAGTACCAGGATCGTTGCGGGCCGTACCCTGTATCCTTCCATCATTTCATGGACGGTATAGACAGGTTTGCTGTTAATGCGCCGAATAAAC
>JASFGN010000197.1:0-6134 GCA_050123735.1 Desulfobacterales bacterium
CTTTTTTAGCCTGCATGCTCGGCTTTCATTCGGGTCAGTATGTCCCGGGCTGCATGGCCGAAAATAATCGTATCGATTCCCACCGCGATCAGCGCGTAACCCTGATCCAGAAAGGGTTTGGCCGCATCGACCGTAATGCCGATAATCCCAATCGGCTTTTTGCGTTTCAGGCAGGCTTCGCGCACCCGGTTGATATATTCCTGGACCATAGGGTCATCTATTTCACCGGGTTTGCCCAGACTGCCGGACAGATCATACGGTCCGATCAATACCGCATCGACACCTTCAACCTCCAGAATCTTTTCGATGTCCCGGGCGCCTTTGACGTGTTCGATCTGGACAATAACTGCAATCCGGTCGTTGGCGTTATTCATGTATCCGGCAACATCAAGCCCGTATCCATGTGCGCGTGCCACCCCGATGCTTCTTTCTCCGACCGGCGGGTATTTGACCCATTTGACCACCTGTTCGGCAATCTCGACGCTATCCACATGGGGTGCGATAATTCCCGGAGCGCCGATATCCAGGGCCTTTTTGATATACACTTCGTTGCTGGTCGGGACGCGAACGACACATGCACAGCGTTCTGCAACTGCCTGCAGAATGCCCTGGATGTCTCCCATCTCCATCGGTGAATGCTCGGCATCGATCCAGAGCCAGTCAAAGCCGACATCCGCTAAAATTTCAGCCAGCGCGGGATTCGGCTGGGTAACGATGGTGCCGATCAGGGTTTTGCCGCTTAGCAGTTCTTTTCTAAAAGTTTGTTTCATGGCTTTCGATTTTTCCATATACGGCTGTCCTTCAGCTGGCATCAGATTTCCAAACGCAGCAGCGTCTACATTGATTCACCTTTTGGCATTCGTTTGCGAAGATCTTCTAAATGAATTTCAACGTGCTCATACGCCCAGACGATAAACCGTTCGAGCTTGCCGTGGCCGTGAAACGCATGCCGCCCCTCACGGTCCAGATCTGCTTCCGACATGGAGCCAACGATTTCAATCGTTTCAGTGCGGACCGATCTGAATTCTGCGATGAGCTCAGCGATCGGTTTGCCGTCATACTTTTGAGGCTGGGTGCGGTTAAAGCGCTCGACATCAAAGCCTTCCGGGGAGCCGGGACCGCCGGATAAGATGTCTTTAAACAGCCACTGCATCGAGCGCTCTATGGTGATAAAATGGGCCAAAACCTGTTGCACCGTCCATTGCGCCCCATCCTGGTAGACCTGAACACGAAGCTCATCAGGCGATAAAGATCTGAATAATGCGATGGTATCTTCCAAATTTTTATTGAGCTCGGCCATGATCGGTGTGCGTCGGTCGTTCATTCATCTTCTCCGTTACCGCTTTTAGTTTACTTCCGATCAAGTCATACCATTTTGTTGGCCCGCTAACTGACAACCAAATTCGGCTTTAAAAGTTGGATGTCAATGCCATCTTCGGCGGTTAGCGCCTCCCGTCCTTCAGGTATGATAATCAAAGCATCTTTGCGCGCCATCGAGACGAGCCGGCTTTTGAGTTTAGCGGGTTTTACGATGAGCCGATGCTTATCGGTTTCGAGGCGGGCGTGAACAAATTGTGTCCAGTCCTTATGGCCGCGAACCGTCTCAGCCAATTGCGCCCGGACAATCGGAAAAGAAAAGGCAACGTCTCCTTTCATTTTCATAATTGCCGGCAGCGCCAGCTGCAGAAAGGCCATTTCATTCGAGGGGGGGCCGCCGGGCAAAATAAAAAATGGTTTGTGCTCCAGCAACCCGAACGCTACCGGTTTGCCGGGGCCCATCCGAACCCGCCGGTAAATACCCTGCCAGCCCATTTTTTGCACCACATCTAACATGAGGTCGTGCTCACTGCCCCAGGCGCCGCCGCTGGTGATAAAAACATCTGCTTGCGACAGTCGTGAAGCAATGGCAGCTTGAATTTTGGATGCGTTGTCAGGCACGAGCACAGCCGAGTATGACAGGCCGTAATAAGCCAGCCAGGAACTGATTTCAACCATGTTGCTGGCATACAGTTTTCCGTCGCTCAGTGGTTCTCCGGGGGCAACGACCTCATTGCCGCTGGCAATCACGGCCACTTGCGGCAACCGATACACGGCGGCGTGATCCGAGCCGCCGCAGGCCAGCAACCCAATCAGAGGAGGAGACAGTTTTTCACCTTTTGCAGCCATCTGCTCCCCCTGCCGAATGTCGATTCCACGCTTGAGCAAATTACGACCCGCTTCAGCGACACCCCGCGCGAATATAGTATCGTCGGTTGAATCGCAGAATTCTTCTGAAAGGACGGCATCGGCACCTTCCGGTATGGGCGCACCGGTGGTAACACGCACCGCCTGCCCACTTTTAATGTGCACATTCGCACGATCGCCGGCCGCAAGCTCAGCGACGATTTTCAATTCTACCGGGCTGTCGGCACCGGCATTGACCAGATCCGCTGAATTCACCGCAAAGCCATCTTTGCGGGAGGAGGTCCGCGAAGGACTGTCCACACTGGCAACAATATCTTCAGCCAGAATCCTGCCGGTCAGTCGGGCCAGGGGAAGGACTTCGGTTTCACCGACGGCGACATTTGTCAGTGTCAGCTCGAGCGCTTCGTCAAATCCAATGAATGTTTTCATAATCTCAGGTTCATAGGTTCCGGGTTCAGGGTTTAAAGGTTCAGGGTTTCTGTCCTCTGTCTTCTATTTTCAACCTCTGAACCTCTGAACGCTGAACCTTTGAACATACTAAGCGTCTACCATCTTAATGACAATCAGCGTGACATCATCTTCGGGTTCCTGGCCCTGCCGGTGGTTCGCTAAAGCATCCAGAATCTTATTCTTTATTTCATCGGCGCTTGCAGCGGCGTTGCGACGAATAATGTCTTTTAACGGCTTTTTGCCGAAAGGTCTGTTATTTATGTCAAATGTTTCCCAGATGCCGTCGGTTCCCATAAAAATGAGCTGTCCTCCGGTCAGATCGGTTCGCTGGTTTTCTTCATACTGGTAGTTTTCATCCCAGCCCAGCGCCAGCCCGGATCCATAGAGTTCCTCAAAACGATCACTTGCAGGATCATACAGCAAAGCGGCATCATGGCCGGCACGTACCCATTTCGCCAGATGGTTTTGCGTATCGACCATCAGATAAAGCAGCGTGGTAAACCGGCCGGTATCATAGATGTCCATCGTCAGATCACGGTTGACATCCGTAACAATCTCAGAAAGCGTTCCCGGCTGGGCCGAGCGGCTGCGGATCAATGCGCGCGCAGTCGTCATCAACAGACCGGCGGCGATTCCGTGACCGGAAACATCACCGATGACCACATTTAGGCTGCCGGCAGGTGTTTGAGAAACTCTGAGAAAATCGTAAAAGTCACCGCCGGTCTTATTGCAATAGATACTTTTAGCTGCGATATCGAGACCTTTTACTACAGGTGAAACTTTGGGCAGCAGGTTCTGCTGGACTTCTTCAGCCACCGCCAGCGCACTGAGCATGCGGTTGTTGCCAATGGCCAGGTCGATCAGATGCGTTACGGACCTGGCCGTATTGACAACGGTGTTGATGACATCCGTATCAAATTTTTTGATCCCATCCTTCTTGTTGAACCCAATGATCGAGACATCGCCCTCAGCGTAATTAATATAATTGGTAATGGCAAAGCCTAAAAATGATTTAACACGCTCATCGAACGGGTGCGCTTTTTCAAAATCGGCCTGGGGCATGGAATCCGGCCGGGTGGCTGTAGCCACACAGCCGTAAATATCGCACTCGGCTTTGCGCGATGCCCAGATCGGTGCCGCCGAGGCTTCCGGTACCTGGATGTATTCAGATTTTAGCAGCTCATGATTGTTCCCTTTAAAGACATAACCGGCCAGGTTGCCGTCTTGATCTTCTCGGGTGATGAAAACGCCCCGATAGCCTTCTTTTAAGATAAGCAAAGCGAGCCGATCGTATATATCATTTTCTTTGGCAAGCTCGTTAATGGAGTTGAGCACTTCACGGCTAAATCCGCGAATCGCTGTCAGGCTGATATCCATAGCTTTACGCGATGATATTTCATCCAACCAGATGAGCACGTGACCGCCTTCTCCGATCTTTGTCTTGACCTGATACCATCTTCCAGTGACTTTCGAATTTAATTCCATCGGCTCGACCTGCCACTTTGCCCGCATGTCATCAGTGGCTTTTAGAATGGTATCGGCTTCAGACCTTTCAAACAGATCATCTAATTTTTTGATGTGATGTCTTTTGAAAAGCTTTTTGGTATTACCGGCGACGGCCACCACCCGGCCCATTTTATCGATCACAAATACAGGGTCCTGACGTTCTGCCGGCAGCTGGCAAAGGATATCCATGTCTTTGTTTTTGAATTTAATGGAGGCCTTGGCAAAACTCTGCACAAAAAGCGGCACAATATACGGAACAGCTGAAAACCAGAGGCCATTGCCCTGAAGGGTATTGATGCTGGCGCCGATTAAAAATGCAACCAGATAGGTGATGGGGTTTATGAGTTCTTTGGCGAGATATTTTAGCAGAAGTGAAATGCGCGGCGGCATATGATGGGCCCTCCGGGATATGATCTTTCAGCCGGTGACCAGGAAATGGCGATTATAGCGAAGTTCATTATACATTCCGGACCTGTGAATCGAATGGCAATTTCTGCCCCTATCAGAATTGAAGGGTTTTGTGAAATGCGTTGCTGGGAATAAAAGGGCCTATGGTTTAAAAAGCGATGGCTATCAATGTTAGCGTCTAGTCTTCAGAAAACTCGAAGTTGATTTGATCTCCGCATCGAATTTTTCCCTCCTTAAGCACCCGTGCAAAAACCCCTTCCCGTGGCATAATGCAATCGCCAGCCTTGTAGTAAATGGCGCACCGGTTGTGACACTCTTTTCCGATCTGCGTAATTTCAACCAGGGCATCGGATCCCAGTCGAACTCGGGTGCCCACCGGAATGTTTTTCCAGTCGATGCCGGTGGTGGCAATGTTTTCGGCAAAATCACCAAAGGTAACATCAAGTCCTGATCGGCGGGCTTTATCGATTTCTTCAGATGCTAAAAAACTGACCTGCCGATGCCATTTGCCGGCATGCGCATCGCCTTCCAGACCATGTTCCTTTTTTAAATAGGCCTCATCGACTGAAGCTTTGCGCGTTCCTTTTTTCTTGCTGGTCGCAATCGAGACGATTTTCATATTTAAATTTCCAATATCCTTATTTCAATTAAGTAAAAATGACGGAGCGTAGCGGCATCTTAACTTTTGTCACTTCCTACCTTAGATCACTTTAGTCACTTTTATAAGCATTGGCAACACAGCTTGTTGTTTGTTTGATAATTTTTATTAACCGATGTGTTACACCTGTTAATTTCCAATCAAAAATATGCCATACGTCGCCCGAACATTGGGCAAAAACTTGATGATCTTTCCATACCGGTTCTGCGAATGGGTATTGATGGCCACCTCTTTTAGAATTTTCAAGCCGACTTCGTCGATAAATTTCCGGAAATCTTTGATGGTTATCACCCGGATGTTAGGTGTGTTGTACCATTGATACGGCAGTTGTTTGGTGACCGGAGCATATCCGGTATACAGCAACTGCATGCGGCAGGCCCAGTGACTGAAATTGGGAAAACTGACGATGCCTCTTTTGGCAATGCGCATGATTGCCCCTATAAGCTTATCCGGGGCATAAACTTGCTGCAGGGTCTGGCTCAGGATCACGTAATCAAAACTCAGGTCGGGGTAATCCAAAACCTCCACATTAATGTCGCCCTGCAAAACCGTTAATCCCTTTTCAATACAGGCGGCCACTTTATCTTCTTCCATTTCGATGCCGGAGCCGTGCACCTGCTTGTTGTTGATTAAAAAGCGCAACAGCTCGCCGCTGCCACAACCCAGATCGAGCACTCTGGATCCCGGATCTATCCAGGAGGCGATAATCTGAAGATCATAGCGCATATGGTTATGTTGTGTTTTCCCGGCAGACACGTTCTAAAAATCCTCTGATCAGGTTTGTCAATCGCTCATTGGGCAGCAAAAAGGCATCGTGACCCCATTCGGCTTCGATTTCAAGGAAACTGACATCCAGCCCGTTTTTCTTCATGGCTTTCACCATTGATCTGGATTGATAGGTGGGATAGAGCCAGTCGGACGTAAAGGA
>JASFGN010000198.1:0-6133 GCA_050123735.1 Desulfobacterales bacterium
GTCATTTGCAGATCGATGCCATCGATCTAACATAAAATCCAATTTGCCAATCAATAAAGATAAGAGGAGCAACCTATGAAAACCGTACGTAAAATTATCCAAATCGACGAAGAACTCTGTGATGGATGCGGCAACTGTGTACCTTCCTGTGCCGAAGGCGCGCTGGAAATTGTAGACGGAAAAGCCCGTGTCATCGCTGATATGTATTGTGACGGACTGGGCGCCTGCCTGGGAGAATGTCCCATGGGCGCGCTTAAAATCATTGAGCGCGAAGCCGATGAATTTGATGAAGAGGCTGTCGAAGATCTGCTGGCGAATAAAAAGCAAGAAGCGCCCATCGAGCCGGCAGCGGCTTTTTCAGGTGGATGCCCGTCCGCCAGGTTGCAATCATTCGGGACACCCGCGCCGGCAGCCGCCGCTCCAGCCCGGGCGGATTTATCGGCCACGGATGCGGCCGATTTGGAACAATCCGCCCTTTCTCACTGGCCGGTTCAAATTATGCTGGTCCCGCCGACAGCTCCTTTTCTAGAGGGTGCCGACCTGCTTGTTCTGGCAGATTGCGTCCCGGTCGCATTTCCCACCGTACATCGTGATTTTATTAAAGGCAAAGCCGTGCTGATGGGTTGCCCCAAACTCGATAATGCGCAATATTACATCGAGAAATTTGCCCAGATTTGCAAAGTATCCGGTGTCAAAAGCATCACCACCGTTATCATGGAGGTGCCTTGTTGCGGCGGTCTGCCCATGATTATCAAAAAAGGGATGCAAATGTCTGGAGTGAATATCCCCATGGAGCAGGTGGTCATCAGCACCCGCGGCCAGATTCTGGACCGCAGACAAGTCGTCGCCGCTTGACCCTTTCTTGATCGAAACGCACATTACGTTCAAAGTGACCTCTTACCCTTTTCTTTTGAACCGCCCGCCGTCTGCAAAGATGCGGCGGGCGGCTTTTTATGCTTTAACGGTCGCACCTGCTCTCGGTTCTCTGGTATCTGCATCCTGCCTGCCGCGGTGAAGTCACGCTTCATCCAGACGAAGACGGGTCCTCTGTCTTCTGTCTTCTGACCTCTGTCTTCTGACCTCTGTCTTCTGACCTCTGATTGTCTTATGAGACATTTATGTTTCAAAAATTATCCTGAGACCGTATTGCAATGTTATTTTTATTATGATATCCAGACATTATCTTTGCAACGCACTGATATTCTGCTAAATCATGATCATCGCATGTATCGCAATGATATCAGATACCTGAGCGCTTAACCGGTCCAAGATTACGGTAAATCCCGGCTTAACCGCCGACATTCGCGCATTTAGCCTGCATAGCCCGGAAAATGAATCCGGGTTTTTCTCCTGGCACAGAATTTGAACCTATTGGCAGGGCGGTTCGAAAAGATTCTATATTTTCTTTTCCATGGAAGATAGTGTTTACTCATCCAGTCCAGGAGATAATTCAGTGAAACCCTGCAATATGCACATTATAAAGACCCTGAGCCTCGTGGAAGAAATGATGGCCCTGGCTGATCAGGGCGATGCCGATCGCGAAGATAACGGTTGCGGCATCCTCTATGGGGTGTTAAGGGATTCGGCCTACAAATTAAAAAAATTGGCAGAAGAAGAAAAACAGAATCATATTATCAAAGGCTGGTGGCAGGAGCGCTCATAATCCATCCAGCCGAATGCTGTATCAATCTTAGAAGAAATGACGGAGGCACATTTATGGGAAATCTAAAGGGGACTCAAACCGAAAAAAATATTCTGGCCGCCTTTGCCGGCGAATCCCAGGCACGCAACCGCTATACCTATTTTGCCAGCCAGGCTAAAAAAGACGGCTATGTTCAAATTTCAGAAATTTTTACCGAAACCGCCAACCAGGAAAAAGAACACGCCAAAAGATTGTTTAAGCTGCTGGAGGGCGGTGAAGTCGAAGTGGCTGCAGCTTTTCCGGCCGGTGTTATCGGCACCACACTGGACAATTTGAAAGAGGCCGCCGGTGGTGAAAAATATGAATACACCGAAATGTATCCCGGATTTGCAAAAATTGCCGTTGACGAAGGCTTTGCAGAAATCGCTGAAATCTTTAAAGCCATCGCAGTGGCCGAAAAACAGCATGAAAAGCGCTATTCAGCGCTGGCGGCGAACATCGAAAACGGTATTGTCTTTAAAAGGGAGCAGTCGGTGGTCTGGCGCTGCCGCAATTGCGGATATCTGCATGAAGGCAACGAAGCACTGGATGAATGCCCGGCATGCGCGCATCCGCGGGCGCACTTTGAGCTGCTCGGCGAAAACTGGTAGTTTGGTTAAATAGTCGATTCGTCAAATAGTTGATTCGTTAGTATTCTGACACCCAGAAAATTTTTAACTATTTAACTATTCAACGATTTAACGATTTACTAAAAGAAAGGGAGGACAAAATGGCAGAAAGACTGGAAGTTTATAAATGCGATGTCTGTGGAAATATAGTTGAAGTGCTGCACGGCGGCGGGGGAGAACTCGTGTGCTGTGGGCAACCCATGGAAAAACTGGTTGAAAATACGGTTGATGCCGCCAAGGAAAAGCATGTTCCGGTCATTGAGAAAATTGACGGCGGGGTTAAGGTAAAAGTCGGGGATGTCGCACATCCAATGGAAGAAAAACACTATATTGAGTGGATTGAAATCATTACAGAGGGCAAAGCCGATCGCCAGTTTCTCAACCCCGGAGATGCGCCCGAGGCCGAATTTAAAGTGGCTTCTGAAAATGTGACCGCCCGCGAATATTGCAATCTTCACGGTCTTTGGAAAGGATAGAAACGATGTTAACGGATAAAATGCAAAAAGCACTTAACGGCCAAATGAATGCAGAGCTTTATTCTTCTTACCTGTATCTGTCCATGAATGCCTTTTTTAAATCGGTTAACCTGGATGGTTTTGCCAACTGGATGTACTACCAGGCACAAGAAGAATTGCAACACGCCTTGAAATTTTATGATTTTATCTGCCAGCGGGGCGGTCGCGTTCAATTGGCGCAGATAGAAGCACCTCCGTCCGAGTGGAAATCACCCCTGACTGTCTTTGAGGATACGCTCGCCCATGAACAGAAGGTAACGGGCTTGATTAATGATTTGGTCGAAATCGCCAATGAAGAGCGGGATCATGCCTCCCAGATATTTCTGCAGTGGTTTGTCTCCGAGCAGGTTGAAGAGGAAGATAGCGTTGGTGGGGTTTTAGAACAGTTGAAACTGATGGGCGAAGCCAAGGGCGGTCTTTTTATGATGGACCGTGAAATGGCCAAGCGTCGTCCATCCGCCGGTGCTGAAGCGTAAATAAGAATAGGTCACAAATGTGACCAGACACGTTAAAAGGAGGAACGAAAATGCCCAGTTGGAAATGCTCAAATTGTGGGTATACCTTTGATGCGGATGCCCACCCCAATGAGTGCCCATCCTGCCACGAGAAATGCGAATTTTTGGACAATACCTGCTATACACCGGATTGCGCTGCAGAAGGTACGGACAACAGAATCGCACAGCCGAAAAAATAAATTCATGCTGGCTGAAATAGCCGATAATGTAGACTTTCTTTTCTGTCAGGCGTCTTTGGGAGAATAAACATGGCTAAAGCCCTTATTGTGTATGCTTCCCGAACGGGAGAAACCCGGCAAATTGCCGATCTAATTGCAGAAGGCATCCGATTCTCCGGCCATGAGGCCGAAGTGGTCGAATCCAAAGCCATAAAAAGTGAGGCTGATCTCGAAGGCTATGATGCCTATGCGTTCGGCTCCTCTACTTACCACGGTGAAATGCTGCAGGCCATGAAAACCTTTTTGTTTATTGCTGAAAAAGCAAACCTTGAAGGCAAGGTCGGTGGCGCTTTCGGATCTTTTGGCTGGAGCGGCGAAGCCAATGACCGCATTTTCGACACCATGAAGCACATCCTGAAAATGGATATGGTGGGAGATACCCTGCGCCTTAAATCGAGCTCGCTGGAAGGCGGCCTGCAAATGGCCCAGGATTACGGGCGCCAAATCGCAAAAAAACTTGGCTAGCAACGTATTATGTACTGAACGGAGGAAATTATGACAGACACAACATCCACGCCACAACATTGCCCTGGATACGCAACGTTTAAATCGCTAAAAAGCTTCACCTGTAAATGCCCCAAATGCGGTGAAAGTAAAGAAATATTCTCAGATGAATTTGACCGGCCGCACACCTGCAGCGCCTGCAAAGAGCCCATCGACTTTTCCCAGTGTCAACTTGAAGGCGAGGGCAAAAGCATTTCTCCGCGCTAATGAATAAAAACGGGCTGCAAACAGTAAAATCGAATTTGTCTGGATGCCTGATATAAAACAGCCCGGCCGGCCAGAAGCGCAGAGCAGAACGTGTGCGGTAGCGACGGCAACCTGCTTTCAATCGGTGCTGCGAAATCTGTAAAGTTGAGTCGGAGATTATTGATGAAAATTCGAATATGTCTGCCGCTATTTGCTGCAATACTGGTGTTTGCAGCCGTCTCAATTGCGCTCAGCAGCACACCTGTTGAAAACAAGGGGGCTGCTGACATCACACTTCCAGGCGGTACACGCGGACCTGTCCCGTTTCCCCATCATCAACACCAAAACAATCTGGTGGATTGCCAAATTTGTCATTCCCTTTATCCGCAAAAAGCCGGTATTATCGAAGAACTAAAGGCTGCGGGCACATTAAAAAAGAAACAGGTGATGAACAAGCAATGCACCAAATGTCACAAGCAAAAGAAACAGGAAGGTTTAAAGGCAGGCCCCACCACATGCGCTAAATGCCATATTAAAGAGAAGACATAAATTATGCTGGTACTCGGGTTTCAGGGAAGTCCACGAAGAAAGGGAAATACATCTTATTTGCTGGCCACATTTATGGAGGCCGCCGAAAAACTGGGCGCCCAAACCCATATCGTCGAGGTCACCCGGAAAGATATCATCCCCTGCAAGGAGCTCGTGGTCTGTGAAAAAAAGGGATACTGCCCCATCGACGACGATGTCAAAACCGAAATTTACCCGCTCATCCGGCAGGCGGAAGTCGTGGTTCTGGCCACGCCTATTTTCTTTTTTAATATGACGGCGCAGCTCAAAGCGGTTGTTGATCGCTGCCAGTTGTTCTGGGCCCGAAAATATCGATTCAATTTAGCCGATCCCGCCAAGAAGACCAAGCGCGGGTTTTTGTTGTCGGTCGGGGCCAGCAAAGGCAAAAATCTGTTTGAGGGGCTGCAGTTGTCGGCCAAATATTTTTTTGACGCCATCGACGCGCGCTTTGCCGGCAGCCTGACCTATCGCCAGATAGAGGGCCCTAAGGATATGGCCCGCCACCCGACCGTGACCGCAGACGTTGAAAAAGCAGCCGCTGATCTCATCGGGCCTCTGATCGGCCGAAAAAAGATATTATTCGCCTGCCGCGAAAACGCCTGTCGCAGCCAGATGGCCGGCGCCTTTGCGCAATCACTCGCCGGAGATAAAATCGAAGTGCTCAGCGGCGGCAGTCAACCGGCTGAACACGTTAATCCGGATATGGTCACCGCCATGCAGGAAAAAGGCCTCGACATGGCATTTCGCACACCGCAGCATATCGAGTCTGCCATTGCCGACAATCGCCCGGAAATTATCGTTACCATGGGCTGCGGCGAAGAATGCCCCCTTGTGCCCGGGGCACAGATGCTGGATTGGGATCTGGCAGACCCGGCCGGCAAGCCGCTCGATTTCATGCGCCAGACCCGGGATGAAATCGAAAACCGAGTCAAGACGCTATTGAATGAGTTAACATAGATAATCATAACCAACTCGGGAAAAAACCACGAAGCACGAAGTACGCGAAGAATAAATTTTTATTTTTGCTAAAATCTTTATGAACTTCGTGTCCTTCGGGGTGAAGTTTTTATTTTTAATTTTTTGAAATGTCGAATTTGAACAGGAGGATAGATGGCTGAGCCCCATGAAATGTATCAATGTCAGACGGTTAACTGCGGATATATCTATGATCCTGACAGAGGTGACCGCAAAGGAAAAATTCCCAAGGGCACGGCCTTCAATGATCTGCCGGATGACTGGAAATGTCCGGTCTGTGGTGCCAGCAAGAAAATGTTTAAACCATTAGGGTAATTGAAGCGTCGGGGCGTTTTACTTAAGT
>JASFGN010000199.1:0-6128 GCA_050123735.1 Desulfobacterales bacterium
TTGAGATATTATCAAACAGAGCCTTTGCCGGTTCCGTTTTCCCAAGAATCTTTCTGTAAATATTTTTTTGGCCACTCGTTAAAGGATACAATTCTTGGCGACATTTTTCCATGCTCCCTAAAATAGTAGCCCGCAAATTCTGTTCATTTGTACTATTTTTTAGTTTATGCAGTTCATCCGGGCTAAATGATATGTCTTCACCTGAAATAAGAATCTTTATAATTTTTTGATGCTGAATCTTAATGTTTGATAAAAATGTCAATTCTTCGATAAGCTCTTCGTTTCTTTCAGTAAAATGATCTACGATGAATAAGATTTTTTTGCTTTCAGCTTGTACGGTTTGTAAATATTGATCGAAGCGAATTAAAAATGCGCCTTTACTGCTGAAATTCTTATTGATGCCTGTGCGGGCAGCGATCAACATAAATAAGTCTTCTGCGTTCCGAAACTCATTATCTATCTCAAGAATAATGTATTCGGGCGAGATCTCCTTTTTCAGACGTTGAATTAGTTTAGTTTTTCCTGTCCCGGAATCCCCGGCGAGAATTATAAAATTCGCATCTCCACAGACCGCATTTCTTAATTCGTCAAAAGCTTCTATATGAGACTCACCGAGATCCAAATACCGAATTGGATCAGGTGTGCGAGACGGCTTGATGTTTAAATCATCTGGTTTTTGTGGCGATTTTGTTTGTGAAGTGCTTCTTGAGGTTTTATTTTTATGGTGGGCGCTTAACGGATTGATAATTCCCACAGCCAGCAGGAGCAGGATCGTACCTTTTGAAATCGGAATAGGAAACTGACTATCTGATTCCAGCTTTTGGTGCTGATGGGCGAATCGCAGATTCAGCAGCTTAGTGTGAATTACAAAAAATCCGAGAACTCCCATTCCGAAAATCGCCAAGCTGATGCTTGCGATAAGCGATATGGTATTAAGTTTCATTTTAACCGGAATTAAAATTAGGTATTCATAATGATTCAAGTACCACAAAAAAAATATATTTTCAATTATTAACTATTTAACGAATTGACCGCTTGACTATTTAACTGATTCAAAACTCAGGTCTGTGGGCTTGCTTTCCATCTTTTTATAGGGGCTGCTGATCCTGAGCGCGTCGATATGGTCATTACCCCCAATCACGCTTGATAAATTTCTATTGATCCAACTTGTCCGCGACCCAGGCCAATCCCAAACGGGTCAGGGTATCGCGGCTGGGGTTTCCGGTCTCCGCATCCCAGCCGCACTGGCGATAATATTCAGTCAGGGCCTTTTCAAATGCGGCCCGGTCGACCTTGCAGCCATCACTGGGACCGCCTTCCAATGGATTATCAAAAAATTTTTCCGGAAGCGTGTCTTCATGGCGGGTGAATTGTTCTCTGGCATTGAATGCCCTCATCATGTTCAGGCGCCGCTCGCCGACCTGCTGAAGCTCTTCGACGGTCACATCCCAGCCGGTCACCGCCTTGACCATGTTGACCATGCGATCAAAGCCGTACAACTGCCAGGAAGGCCCCCAGACGAAATGACACAGATCGAGGCTATCCATCATGCTGTAGGTCTGCTGTGTTTTGCAGGCAAATTCGACTTTGGCTGCATCCAGGCTTTGCGCCGGCAGCGGATTGTTGAGCCCGATTGCTTTAAAGCGATCTTTGAATGCATCGTAGGCGCCTTCGGTTACCATCGGGTCATGCTCACTGCTCATGTGATCGGCGCCGAACGGATTGACGGCGTAAATTAAGGCCAGGCTTTTTTTGACCTGCGGCATATGGGCCGGTGCTTCCTGCTTTTTGCCGGTGATCAGAAATTGTTCACCGCATCCCAGTTCTGCCGCTACCCGCGCGGATCCCTCGGCCAGCAGGTCGCCGAACCCCCTGCGCTCGCCGATCATGCGCGTCAACTCTACCATGGTGTGCGCATCGCCGAATTTGATTTGCATGCCGCCGGCGAGCTCTTGGGTCAGACAGCCCGCTTCATAGGCTTCCATGGCCCAGGCAATGGTTGCGCCGCAGGAGATGGTATCCATTCCGTAGGCGTTGCAGATCTCGTTGGCCTTGCATACCGCTGCCAGATCATCAACCCCGCAATAGCTGCCGAAGGTGGCAACCGTTTCATACTCCGGACCGCCGTAGAGGGGATCGACCGTAAACGGGCCTTCTTCGATGGCAACGATCCGCTTGCAGCGGATGATACATCCAAAGCAGGTGTCGCGACCCGAGCGATCCTGGTCTCCTTCTTTGCACCCGCGCAGGGTCGTATCATACATCGTTTTGCCGTTGATGCCCTTCCAGCCGTCAAACACGCCACTGGTAAAATTGCGGGTCGGTAATCCGCCCGTTGCCTGCTGGCCGCCTACGCTGCCCGCGGTGCCGTATTTGCCGAAACCGGACAGGCCGGATCCCGGGAATGTCTTGGCCCCCCATTGCACGACTTCCTTGAAGGCGGCCGGATCTGCGATGGAAGGCTTGTTGTTACCCCGAACGGCAATGGCTTTTAAATTTTTACTGCCCATGACGGCGCCCATTCCGGTCCGTCCATTGGCGCGGTTGCACATGTTAATCAGACATGCATAGCGCACCAACTTTTCACCGGCCGGGCCGATCTGAAGGATTTCGATGCCCTTATCTTCTCCCAGTTCCCGCATAATGGCTGCCTGGGCCTCGCCGGTTGTTTGACCCCAGATGTGCGAGGCATCCTTTAATTCGGCACGACCGTCGTCAATCCACAGGTAGACCGGCGATGACGCCCGGCCCTTGATGATAATGGCATCAAAACCGGCAAACTTGAGTTTCGCCGGCCAAAAACCGCCGCACTGTGAATCACCGATCCCCCCGCTTAAAGGCGATTTGGCCGTGGCCGTCATGCGGCTTTGCCCGGACACCGGTGCACCGGTCACCACACTCAGACTAAGCGCCAAAATGTTGTCCGGACCGAGCGGATCGGCGCCGGCGGGCATCTCATTGAGAAGATAATACATCCCCAGTGCACTTCCGCCCATGTATTTTCGGTAAAGTTCCTCCGCCGGATCCTCTACTGTTATGCCGGCGGTCGATAGGTCAATTCTTAAGATCTTGCCGGTGTACCCGTCTGGCATTTTTAGCCTCCACTCATTTTTTGATTAACCTTATTCCGAAATCCTGTTTGAGTCAACCGCAGCCGGTAGCTGAAAGCCCAAAATTAGCCACAGACCCACACGGACTACGCAGACGATCAAACAAAATATTTTATCCACAGATTACGCAGATTAACACAGATTAAAAATATATTATAAAAGGTCAAGGTTCAAAGGGTAAGGGCTCAGCGGTCGGGATTAAATTACCGCGAAAATGTGGATAGCAGATTTGATTTATTTCAGCTGCTCGTAAAATTGGACAGGTCTGAGCTCCGGATAGTCGTCGGTGGAAACGAGATATTTGCGGATGTCCAGGCAGAGGTGCCATTTATAGGACAGCATTAAGCCGCCGGAGATGGGTTGCGGGATTTTCATCTCTTAGATCATTACAGCAAATCGAGCAGCGGGATCAAGTCTTCGTGACGAGCGGTCGGAGGCTCTGGGTTGTTCGATTACGGTTTCTAATTAGCCACAGACCCACACGTACATCAAATGATTCGTTCCAGGTTAATCGATTTGGAGGGGCTAAATTGATTTGAGCTAAAAAAATGCATCAGTACGGAATCATTCCAGTCGACCAGGGTGTTAATTTTTTGAACGCCGAGTGTTTTAACATGATCCAAAAATTCGTTAATCAGCTTCTTTCCGATACCCTTATGCTGATGATCGGGATCAACACCGATGGTATCCAGCCGCGCTTCTTCCTGGAAAATACCATATTCTCCCATGTAGATTTCCCCCATAACAAATCCCACCAACGTGCCATCCGCTTCCTCTGCCACCAGGGACGTGGGTAAAAAATCTTTGGTATTAAAGAGCTTATCAAATTTCATTTCATAGTACTCCGGCCTGGAAACCTTGAGTACTTTCTCGTCAATCGCAACCACAGCCTCAAAATCCTCAGCCTTCATGAGTCTAATTTTAATGGTACTCTCTTTCATGGGGTCTCCTTTCTCTATATGGATGGATGAATTCATGGTAAATTGTCGGCAAACAAACTGTCAACTGTTTTCGTTTATACCGGGACTTGCACAAAGACAGGGAAAAACCAGAATGCAATGAAATCGTATGGATTACAATAGCTTAAAACCTCCCCGCTATTGGCTGGGTCCCCCATTTCCTGAAACCCGAACTCACCATCCGCTGAGTTTTTTCTTGACAGATTCCGGGGAACCGCTTACAACTACTTTGTAGCTAAATTATAGTTAATTTATAGCTTAAAATGCGTGCATCCGTCCGCTGGTTGGCGTCATCTTAAGTGAAATCACATACAATTTCAAATGCCCAAAAAAGCCGTTCTCCAGTCACCGGAAATTCGGCCGGTGCCGATCTGGAATTCTGAAAGATGCGGGCCGAGAGGAAATCAATATCCGCCAAAACGGTGAGGATATGGTCGCCTTGAAAACAGAAATGGGCCTGAAAGAGATAAGCGGAAAGCCGAAAGATCCCGGCAAACCACATCGCAGCAAGTTCGGGATCTTCGGCAAAGAGCTGATCGAAAAGGAAGTCAAGAAGTCCGGAAACAGCGGCCGAGTCTACCTGCCCCTGAATTGGGTGGGCAAGCACGTCAAAATTATTCGCATCGATTAATCTAGACAGGCATGCGGGGCATTTTGCGTTTATTGCCTGCAAACCATGATCAATCAAAGAGTATGTCACCAACTCAGTTTATCTAGAAGGAAAAAAAAATGAGATACGCCGAGACAGGGATTAATTTAGAAATAAATCTAACCCGCGGAAACATTGTGAGGGTGCCGACGGACCCAAGGGACACCGAGCTTTATCTGGGCGGTCTGGGCACGAGCGCCAAGATATTATGGGACAGGGTTCCCCCTGAAGTTGAACCCTTTTCTCCCGATAATCTGCTCATATTCAGCACCGGACTCTTATGCGGCACACCTGCTATCGGTTGTAATCGCACCATTGTTTCAACCATTTCTCCTCAGACCCGGTTGATGGCATTTTCAATGATGGGGGGATTTTGGGCGCCCGAATTGAAGTATGCCGGTTATGACAACCTGATCCTGCGCGGCAAATCCCCAGATCTGGTCTATTTGTGGATACACAATGACAAGGTCGAAATACGGGATGCCTCGCATTTGCAGGGCAAGGGCGCGATTGAAACTGCCGAAATCATTCGGCAGGAGCTGGAGCAGCCCAAAGCCCAGGTATCTGCTATTGGCCTGGCCGGTGAAAACAGGGTCTATTTTGCTTCTATCGAACAGGGCAGATCCAGTGCCAGTCGAGGCGGAATCGGCGCTGTGATGGGGGACAAACGCGTAAAGGCCATCGCTGTTCGCGGAACCGGGGACATTAATGTCGCCCGGCCGGATGAATTTCTGGCGCTTTGCGACGAGGTGCTGGAATATATAAAATTCAGGGAAAAAAATCCAATTCCGGGAGTGATGCCAATCTTAGCCGGGCTTGGATCACCGCAAGAGATGAAAGTCCATGATGAGAAGTGGCACACCGAGAATTTCATGTGGGGAAATTCCCGCGTCCGCAGAAAAGGTTTCTGGAACGAGGAGGTCGCAAAAGAATGGACCGAGACCATGGAAAACGCCCGCACCCGGCTAATCAGCTGCCACAACTGTCCGATGAAATGCGGGGCCACCATTTCCATGCCGGGACTTCCAACATACATGATGAAATGCTTTACCAAACTCACCTACACAATGGCCGCCATGTCGGACCTGGATTTTGGTTTGCGAATCGCTCAGCGCGCCACAGAATACGGTGTGGACGGATACTCAACCCCGCAGGTGATGGCCTTTGCTATCGAACTTTACGAAAACGGCCTTTTAACTGACGATGACATGCCGGAAATGCCCTCGGATAACGAGGGCAGATTTTACTGGTTGCTTGACAAAATTGTCCGGCGCGAAGGGATCGGAGATATTTTGGCCAATGGGACCTATTGGGCGGCCAAAGAGATTGGCAAAGGTGCAGAAGAATATGCACATAACAATATCAAAAAACACGAGCAGCTGCCGCTCAAGCTGTCAATGCTGAATCCCA
>JASFGN010000200.1:0-6083 GCA_050123735.1 Desulfobacterales bacterium
GTTTGGAATTTCGAGGAAAGAATTTCGAACTGGAAACTTTTATTTTTGTGTGACGCGCAGTACTTCCTCTACCGTGGTCAACCCTTTCAACACCTTGGACATGCCGTCCTGGCGCAGCGTTCTCATCTTTTGCCGCACGGCTTCACTTTTAATACGGTTGGAATCAAAGGTTTTAAGAATCAGGCTCTTTAAACGCTCGGTCAAAACCATGATCTCAAATATGCCCAACCGCCCCCGGTAACCGGTGTTAAAACAATTTTCGCATCCCAGCGCTTTGTATACCGTGTGCTCGCTGAAGAGCTCCGGCAAAAATCCGATGCTTTTTAAATAAATCGGGTTGGGCTCATACCTTCGGCGACAGTCTTCACAGAGCACCCGCACCAGGCGCTGGGCGACCACCGCCAGGATAGATGATGAAATTAGGAAGGGCTCGACTCCCATGTCTACCAGTCGGGTAATGGCACTGGCGGAATCGTTGGTATGCAGGGTCGAAAACACCAGGTGCCCGGTCAGGGCGGACTGAACCGCTATGTCGGCGGTTTCCTTATCGCGGATTTCACCAACCAAAATGACATCCGGGTCCTGGCGTACGATTGATCTGAGACCGCGCGCAAACGTCAGCTCAATTTTGGGATTGACCTGTATCTGGCTGATGCCTTTGATCTGATATTCAATCGGGTCCTCGATGGTGATGATATTGATGTTGGGCTCGTTGATAGATGATAAAATCGCATACAGCGTTGTGGTTTTACCGCTACCGGTGGGACCGGTATTCAGAATAATGCCGTTGGGACTTGATACCAGCCGCTTGAGTAACTTCAAGCGACCCGGCTCAAGGCCTAAATCCTTCAGCTCGAGCAAGGAGCCGGATTTGTTCAGCAGCCTCAGAACCAGCCGTTCACCGAAAGCGGTCGGGATAGTGGAGACCCTCACATCGATGTCCTGATCGCCGATCTTGACTTCAAAGCGCCCGTCCTGGGGCAGTCGTTTTTCAGCGATGTTCATTTTGGCCATGACCTTAACCCGTGAGATTAAAGCCGGCTGAATCCATTTGGGCGGCGTCAGCAGATCGTAGAGAATCCCGTCGACCCGATACCGGACCGTAAAACTGTTCTGGTAGGGCTCAAAATGAATATCGCTGGCCCGCGCTTTGATGGATTGCGAGATGATATGATTGACCAGTTTGATGATCGGTGCATCGCTGGTGTCATCGAGCAAATCAGCAGTTTCTTCAATTTCGCTGATGATATTGCTGCCGTTTTCCTGCATGTCCTGCACCAGCTGCTCGGCGGAATCGCGGCGCAAATCATATTGCAGATTGATTGCCGCAACGATGGCTTCGCGGGTGGACAGCACAACTCGATAATCGGTAATGCCGACGGTTTTAACAAGGTCATCCAGCGGCTGAAAATTGAGCGGATCATTGATGGCAATAAAACAGCCCGGCTGAAACTGAGTTGTTTCGTTTTTGGACTCGTTATAGGGTTTCAGGCCGCAATCTTTAGCGGAGATGGCTTCGGTGTATTCCAGCGGAACCAGATGGTATTTTTTTAAGAATTGGATGGAGACTTTATCGGTAAAATCCGATTCCGTGCTCTCAAATGGCAGGCGGGACCAATAGGGCATGCCGTATTGAATGCTGAGCGCTTCCAGCAACTGGTCTTCTGATAAATTTTTCTGATCGATTAAAATCTGACCAATATGTTCGCCGGATTCGGTATGCAGACGCCGGGCTTCAGCCAGGTGTTCTTCATCGAGGCCGAATTTGTCTTTGAGTATATCGGTTAAACGGGCAATCATAAGTTCTGTTCAAATTTCCTAAATTACGCTGGATTTCGGGTAATCTTGAGTTTCGTTATTTTGGAGTACTGGAGCAAAAAATATTTCGGAATGCAGATTGCGGATTTCGGAATTTTAAATGCTTGCATGGTTGAGATTTCAATCTGCAATCTGCAATCTAAAATCCGCAATTGACTTTACTCCAATACTCCAACGCTCCAATGCTTGCCGCCTTGCCACCTTACTTGACTTCTTCGGGCAAGGGCGTCTTTTCTTCATACAATTTTATGCCGCCTTCTTCGACAGTGCCGAATTCTCCTTTTTTATCTTTGTAAATTTCCTGAGCCTCCAGCGGACTTTTGATGACCCGCGGCGTCAGAAAAATATACAGATTGGTTTTCGAATTGGTCTCGGTTCGTTTGCGAAACATCCAGCCCAGTACCGGAATGTCGCCGAGGACCGGGACTTTGGTGTCGTTGCGTGAGCCCTCGTCATCGATCAGACCGCCGATGACCACCGTCTGGCTGTCTTTGACGATAACGGTGGTATCGACCGTACGCTTCTGGGTGACCGGCAGCGTCGCTGAAGTGGCCAGGGTTGAGGTCAGGTCTATGTTGGTGACCTCCAGCGAAATTTTCATGCGCACCAGGCGGCCTTCGGTCACACTGGGTGTGATTTTTAAAATCTTGCCCACATCCCTGTATTCAAAAGATTCAAATGTCCCGCCCGAAGGATCGGTGGTCGACCGAGTCTGATACGGCCGGTTTTCACCGACGGTGATACGGGCTTCTTCATTGTCGGTGGTCAATATCTGGGGTGTGGATAAAATGCGGAATTCATCGTCGGTTTTAACCGCATTAATGATCGCTGAGATGTTGGAGACGGTAATACCGGCAAGTTCGGTCGTGCCGCTGATCAGGCCGACCGAAAAGCCGCCTGAAAACGGATTGATCGGAAGTCCGGTATTCGGGTCGAAACCGGGCTGAATGTTTTCGCTAAAGGTGGCGCCGACGTTCGCATCTCTTACTTCTCCAAACGCCTGCCAGTCGATGCCGATGTTCAGGCTGGTGTCCATGTCTACTTCCATGATCAGCGATTCGATAAAGACCATCGAGCGCGGGATATCCAGTTTTTTGATGACCTCTTCCAGTACAAGGTAATCTTCCTGGTCGGCCACGATAATCAGGCTGTTGGTGGATTTGTCGGCAGAGATCCTGACTTTGCCGGAAACCAGCGGGGCGGGCGCTTTACCTTTGGCCGGGGCACCACCCGCCGCCTGCTCGGTGGGCACCTCTTGCAGCACTTTGGCCAGATCTTCAGCGTTGGCATGTTCACAATAATAAACATGGATTTTGCCCTTACCGCGGGGGGTTTCCTTGTCAATCATGGCGATCAGCTTTTTGATGCGCAGCGTGTCGACCTCGTTGGCCAGCAGGACAATGACGTTGGTGCGCTCGTCGGCCACCATGGTCGCCATATCATCCTGAGCGCCCTTGGGGCGCTTGCGGACAGGTTTGAAAACCGTGCTCAGCAGGTTGACCATTTTGGTGGCATCGGCATATTGCACTGGAATCACCGAAATTTGCTGGCCGATACCGGGCACGTCGATTTTTTTAAGGATTTTGAGCAGACGCTGGATATTGGACAGCACATCGGTAATGATCATCATCTGGGTTGGCTCGTAGGACAGGATAACGCTGCTTTTAGACACCATGGGGGTAAACAGCCGCTTGATTTCATCCGGATCGGCGTATTTCAGCGGTATCAATTGTGTGACCACCCGATCCTCGGGATCAGTCGCCTCTTCCCGCAGTCGGGTTTCAATGCTCTTAGAGCGGGCGTCGGGGGACGGTACAATTTTGACGATCTCTCCGGATTGGACCGTGGTAAAGCCATGAACTTCCAGAACCGACTGAAATACCTGATACGCTTCTTTGATCGAGATTTTCGAGGGCGATATAATCGTCACGCGGCCTTTAACGCGCTGATCAACCACAAAATTAGTTCCGGTCAGTTCGCTCATAAACTTGATAAAAACATTGATATCCACATTATTGAAATCGATTGAGACAAACTGCTCAGATCCCGATTTTTCACCCGTCGCGGCTTCCTGGGCGGTGCTGGCAGCGATCCAGAAGAAGGGCACGATGGCGACGATTGCCAATGTCGCGATCTTTCGCATTATATTGCTTCTAACGTTTCCATTCATTTTATTAACCGTTGATTTTATTCAATTTTATAATTCAAAGTCCGTGTGCGGCCGCGGCGCTTTATTTCCAGCTGAATCTCTGAAGCCGATGACAGGTCACCAAAGATCTTCATCGCATCTTCCACCGATTCGATCGGGGCGCCGTTGACGCCGGTAATAATGTCACCATTGCGCAAGCGCATTTTTCTAAAAACCGTGTTGGGTTTGATCCCGGTAATAGAGATGCCGGCCGGCCGGCCCTCTTCAATATGGGGCCTGATGCGGGCCTGTTCCATGAGTTGATCCACATTTTCCAGCGCGCTTTCAATCTGATCGCTGTTGAGTGTCAGCTGCCGCGGATAGGAGGATACGGGCAATTTCGGCGGGGTTGTATCCTGTCTGGCTAACTGCGGCCGAGCACCGCCTCTTTTAACGGAGCCGGGTTCTTCCATTCCCAGGATTTCGTCCTGGCCATTGACGCTCAATACCACCTTTTGCCTTAAGATCATTTTTAAGGTTGCGTTCTGGATGGAATCCCCGGTGCGATACAGGCTCTGCTCTTTGGTTTTGGTATCCTCGATGACGGCGTAAGCCCGGCGTCCCTCGCCGGCGACCGTACCCCATAGCTTTAATTTCAGATCGGTCTCTTTCAGATTGTCGACATTAATGGTTTGTTCCGGCGCCACGGTGTCCGGATTGGTATTGAACAGATTCCGTTGCGCAATGGCGCTATAAGCAGAGAGGGGCCGGGCTGCCGCCAGAGGCTTGCTGGTTGCTGTTGGCGAAACCTTTGGCGGCTGTTCAACCGGTGCTCCCAGCCAGGCGGCACCGATCGTATAAAAGGCGCTGACACCAAAATACAGGCCGGCGGTAATCAGCAGCACATTGATGATTATAAAATATTTTTTGGGCTCAAATACCATCAGCTTTATTCCGGGCGCCTATTGCCCGCTTGCGACACTTAGGCTCCAATTGTGTGGCAACCGTTTCCCGCACCCTTTTAACTTCAGCAACCGCCGCGGAAAAAGCGGTGCATCAATAAAAAGAATATGTGGGCGACTCCATGGGTCCTTTGATTTTAAAAGGAACGCCCTGGTTCTGCAAATTTTTATTTTCCAGCAGTTTGGGAACCTGATTGCCCAAACGGGCCAGTAACTCCGCATGTGGCCTTATGTTACCCGTTAAATCCAAAATCTTGCTGGACGAATGATGACTGAGTTTGATCGAGCCTGCCACCTCACCGTCGAGCTGATTGCCGATCAATTCACAGTGTTCAATCGTCAGGGAATGATCGTTAAATATCAGTTGGGCCTCAACGCTGTCAAACGTCAACTCTCTCTGAGCAAGCAGAGGCGGTGATAATTCAATCTTTCCGTCTGTCAGAATCAGATCGCCTGCAAGCTCCTGTTGGGGCGTCCGGGTTGTCAATGTCACTGTGCCGTCTAAAATGCCGGATAGCCTGTGGGTTGTCAAAGCCCGCAGTGCCTCCAGTTGATCGACCTGAATTCCGGCAAGATCGGCATCGATGACAATTTCAAGGTCGTCGGCCTTTTTGATGATGTTCACATCGCCTTTAAAATTGCCGCCGTAGCCGTTTCCCTTGAACGATATACGGGTCTTCGCCAAAAATAAGGACAAAAGATGCGGCGATATTTTCACATTTTCCAAAGCGGCGATAGCCTGCCCTGAATGATAAACCCTAACGTTAGATAGTCTGAGAGCCGGCGGAAATACAAGCTTGAGCCGGCCAATTTCCATCGTCAGGTTCGGATGCGTCTGACGGATCATATCCGCCAGATATTGTTTTGCCAGTTCGGACGGAAACAAAACATATAAAAACACCAGCGCGGCAACGATGATATAAATCGCCCAGGCAAATCGCGTTTTAAAAAAGTTCATCCAATAACCAGTAACCAATAACGAATAACGAATAATTTTTGATTGCGCTTAAGCGCAATCAAAAATTATTTTAGGCCTCAATGGTCTCAAGCTGCATAATCACGTTTATGAGGCCTTCTTTTTGGTCTTTCTTTGAAACGGATAGTTTTTTGACCATGACCATATTTTGGGATGTTTCAACACCATGCAAAAATGCAGTCAACTGTTCCAGTGAGAT
>JASFGN010000201.1:0-6082 GCA_050123735.1 Desulfobacterales bacterium
TTCCGAGTCCCCCCCCCGCACAGCGGGTGGCTTGGATTTTACCGCCAACGGCGCTGAAAGACAGGGGCTCGCAGTGCACCGATCGTTGCGGGTGAAACCGGGTACAAAGCACCCGGTTTGGAAAACCCAATAAAAGAATGGCGGCATAAGCGCTTGTAGCAAAAAAACCTTCCGCAAGCGGAACCTTTTTTTGGCAATCGCTATAAACGCCCACCGGTTCATTCACGCTCAACCGATATGCCGGTTATTTAGCTTTTATTCCTCCTCCGCTGCCGACTTCTCCGTGGCCCCGGGTAAACCTGGCCCGACCTGGCTGCGGATATGAATGTCTCTTTGCGGGAACGGTATTTCAATCCCGGCTTTTTTCAGTTCTTCAAAAATTTTAAAATACAGCGCACTGCGCACCGCTCTGCGCGCCGTCCGTCTGACGTCGATCCAAATGAGCAGCTCAAAATTAATCGAGTTGTCACCGTAAGCGGTAAACCGGACCTCAGGGCTGCGGTACTTGGCCACCATGGGTTCCTGTTCTGCAACCGTCACTAAAATCTCCTGTACTTTCTGAGGATCTGCGGCGTAGGATACCCCCACCGGCAACTCGATTCGTATCATCGGCGATGAGAGTGAATAATTGACGATAATGTTTGACATTAAGTTCGAATTGGGAATCAGGTATTCGATATTGTCTCTGTCGCGCACGTTTGTGGCCCGCAGGAAAATATCGGTTACCACACCGAGCGTATCGCCGACCTCGATCCAGTCGCCTTTTCTGATTTTGCGGCCAAATATGATGCTGAATCCGCTGAACACGTTCGCAGCCATATTCTGCAGCCCCAGCCCGATACCGATACCGGCCGCGCCTGCAAAAACCAGCAAAAACCGGAGATCGAGCCCCACGATTTTCAAAGAAATCAAAAAGCCGAGCGTGAGCGTCACGTATTTGAAAAAGGTGTTCAATGCATAGCCCAGACCCGGGTCGACACCGATGGAGGGATAAATTTTGTAATCCAGAGCGGCCTGCAAAAGACGGGAAGCGTATATAAAAGCCGTCAGGATGAATGCGGCTTTTACGATAATCCATAAGGTAACCTGCGTTTCGCCCAGTTTCAGGATCGGAAAAGACAGGAGGCGTTGCAGCGGGTTCATCAGTCCGAAGATCTCCAGGATGATGATGACTGAAGCGGCAACAGTGGCGTACAAGAGCAGCGCTTTGAAAGATCGCGCCAAAAATTGAGCTGATTCGTCTGAATGATCCAGCTTTGCCTGCCAATTTTGCAATACCCCGCGCAGCACATGATAGATAAGCGTAATCAGAAGATACACCCCGACGGCCGACCAGATTTTACCCAGCAACACCTCACCAAGCGCTTTGTAGCCGGCGCACCACAGCAGCGAAAGCAGGAAGGATAAAAAGATCAACGGGTAATAATAGCGGTTAAGCATACGGATGTAACCCTGATAGCTGCGATAGGGCAGTTCCGGGAAAAACGACAGCAACGCTTTTTTCCTCAACAGCAAAAGAAATAAGACAATGACAATCGAAAGCGAAACAGCGAATTTGAGCAGGGCCAGAACATCTGTTCGAATGGGAAACACTTCTGCGCCCCAAAAAATAGCAATACCCAATATGACGTATAGGGCGGCCAGACGGGCCAGATTAAAAACTTTTTTTCCGTAACGGGCGGTGGCCTGGAAAAGATCGCGCGTAAGCGATTCGCGCAGCAGGCTGATGAGCAAAGCGCCGATGGCCCACAATACCAGCAGGCGGCCCGCCAATTGAAACCAGGCCGCTTTGTAGGTGATCATCGCATTGATGAGCGCAAAGGCGCCCAGCAAAAGCAGCGGAATGAGGGCGGCAACGACCACTTTGAGCGCCGAAATGAAGTAAGGATAGGACACCTCAGGTATTTTGGCTCTCAAAGGCTGCACACCGGCCTCGATCTTCGCCAGAACCCGGTCGCGGCCCAGCAGGCTGTACAAAACCGCAATGATAAAGGTCAGCATGATCAGGGAACCGGCGAAGCCCAGCACCCGGCTCTGCTCAAGGATGTGTTTGACGATCTCAGGTATCTGAAGCGGCAAACCGAGTACCCACTTGTACAGATAATCGATCGTATTCCAGTTCCAGCCGAGCGGTTTGCGTTCAAACAGGGAGCGCGCCTGACGCTCAATGTCCTCTTTTACGCGCGTGGCCTCCTTTGCCATGGTGTCTCCGATCTTTTCTGAAATGGCGATCGCAGGCGTGGATTTTTCCTGGGCCGCATCCTTTTGTTCGGCGGCAAGCGTGGTGTTTGCAATCAGGGTGACAAGCATAAAAACCATAATGGTTCGCGCGCGAAGTGTCATGCTCCGTATACCTTTTCAATTTGTGTCATTAATATTTTGCAATCAGTAGATTAAATAGTATATTGTGTAATTTTACAGAAAAAGAAGTCAGGAGCAAGTCCTTCAAAAACTTTTATTCACAAAGGGAACCATAACAAGCCCATATGGAGCGTCAAGATGATCATCCTGTTGAATTCATCGAAAACCCTGGACATGCAACTGCCGGCGCGCATAACCCAGCATTCCATGCCTAAATTTTCGGCTGAATGCGAAATTCTGGTAAAGGCGCTGCGCAAGCTTTCCGTTTCCGAATTGGCAAAGTTGATGGGAATGAGCGAGAAGCTGGCTGTTTTAAACGCCGAGCGCTATCGGAACTGGCAGAGGCGTCCCGGCCCTGCCAATTCAAAGCAGGCCCTGCTGGCTTTTAAAGGCGATGTTTTTGACGCCATGGAAATCGAATCTTACCCCCTGAAGGCGTTTCATTATGCGCAGCAGCACCTGCGGATCCTGTCCGGTCTATATGCCATTCTGCGCCCGCTGGACCTGATTCAGCCCTATCGCCTGGAGATGGCCACCAAGCTGTCAACCCCCAGCGGCAAGAATCTGTATGAATTCTGGGGAGATAAAATCCATCTGTCGCTGAGCGACCTGCTAAAGCGCGAAAAGTCCGGGATTCTTGTAAATCTGGCTTCTCTTGAGTATTTTAAGGCTGTAAAAGCGGATCGATTAAAGGCCACGGTTATCACGCCGGTTTTTAAGGAACAGCAGGATTCGAGCTATCGGGTGGTGGCGATCTATGCCAAAAAGGCCAGAGGCCGGTTGTGTGACTTTATGATTCGCAAACGGATAAAACAGCCCGAAAATCTGAAGTCTTTCAGTCTGGATGGTTACCGCTTTCGCGCCAGCCTCTCCACAGACACGCAATGGGTGTTTGTGCGCACTTCCAAAAACATAAATAGAACGTAAAACCAATGAGATTTTCGTTATAATGAGATCCAGCTACCGCGCGACAGACAAGGATTCAGGTGTCAGAAAGAATGAAAATGGGGCACGACAAACTAAACTCCATCTCAGCCTACATCCATCAACATGAACTGTTTTTTTCATTACGGGCGAGTTCGGGATGATGCATGATTTGTAAGGCTTCTTCCTCCCATGTCCGGACCTGTTGCGGACTCTTGCCCAGAACTACAGCCACCTCGTCAACGGTCATCTCGTTACCGTCGATCAGCCCCAATCTCATCTGCAGCACCCGGCGTTGCATCTCATCCATCAATTCCAGAATCGCTGTTAACTTTTGTTTGACCTGGTGCGCATACAAACTACCCGCGTGTTCCGGGTTCATGCTTGATTGAATGCCACTACAGAATGATGTGCTGCCCATGGGTTACCTCCTATAAAGACCATAAATCTGCCCTGCTGCCTGAACCCATTATCGGCTAAAAGCCCGTGAATCTTTAGCAAACGGGGAGCAAAAGAAACCGTGATGCGCATCCGGCCCCGGTTGTTGACTTGGCAAAAGCCCCTGTGCTAAAAACGAAATAACATCACAGCCCACTCACCCGGAACCCAGAGGTCGCCATGGCATGACATCAAAACCCCGCATCTCAAAATGAGAAACGGGGTTTTTTGATGGACGTTATGGGTAACCCGCAACTGTCAAGGAGGGCACATGTTTGAAGCGGTGGCCAGCCCATATCTGGTTAAAGATAACGGTAAATTTCGTGTCAAAAAAGCAGCGACCGCACCGCCAGAAGATGCTGCGGACAAAAAGAAATGCAAGAAGCGCCTTGCAAAACACATCGACGAAATATCCGATTTACAGCGCATGCTGTATGCCCATGACCGCTATGCCATTCTGCTGATTTTCCAGGCCATGGATGCAGCCGGCAAGGACGGCACCATACGTGCCGTCATGAGCGGAATCAATCCGGCCGGGTGCCAGGTATTTTCATTCAAACAGCCGTCGGCCGAAGAGCTGGACCACGATTTTTTATGGCGCACGGCCACGCGCCTGCCCGAGCGCGGCCGGATCGGCATATTTAACCGCAGCTACTACGAAGAGGTTCTGGTGGTCAAGGTTCATCCGGAATATCTCGAGGCCCAAAGGCTTCCTGAACATAATGAGCTGAAAAAAATCTGGCAGCAGCGCTATCAATCGATTTGCGACCACGAAAAGCACCTGGCGCACAACGGGACGGTTATATTAAAATTCTGGCTGAACGTGTCCCGCGAGGAGCAACGGCAGCGTTTTCTGGCGCGCATTGACGAGCCCAGCAAAAACTGGAAATTCTCTGTCGGCGATGTCAATGAACGCAAATTCTGGGCGGATTACATGGCCGCGTACGAAGCGGCCATTAATGCGACCTCGCGACCGTGGGCGCCCTGGTATGCCATACCCGCCGACGACAAACCGTTTATGCGCATGTGCGTTGCCGATATTATTGTCCAGAGTCTTAAAAAATTAAATTTAGCATATCCGAAGGTGACCGCCGAGGAAAAGGCCAGGTTCGCGAAAATGCGCGCGATGCTGGCGGATTGAGTTTGTCTGCAGGTCATTGCGCCAGAAAGCGTCTTGCATGAAATTGATCGAAAGGAAATCAGAGAAATTATTGAGTATACCATAAAGGATGGGAAGCATGTCCCAGCAATTAGGCCTATTTTCAAAAGGTGAAGCCGCAACACTCGATGGCGGCCCCGCTGACCCATGGGCTGATCCGGCCACTGAAGCCAATGCGGTCGACGAAATCTTTGTTGCCGACAGCCGCTTCCGCGGCAGCCGCGAATATCTGCAGATTCTCAATTTTATCGCCCGCCTGCCGCAGTATTCGGCCTTCAATGGTTTCTTGCTGTATATCCAGAACCCGGCGCTTTCCTATGTGGCGACGGCCCGCACCTGGGCACGTAAGTTTGGCCGGCGCTTGAAGCTAAACGCCCGCCCGCTGATGATCCTGGCGCCGATGGGCCCGGTGCGGTTTGTCTACGATCTGAAGGATACCGAAGGTGACCCGGCTATGGCCGAGCAATTGATATCTTATCCGGCCGCTGCAAGGCTGCCCACCAGGGTCTATGAAAGCACCATTCACAACTGCGCGCTACACGGTATTGTCGTGCGTGAAGTCGTTAAAGATGATCGTCGCAACGATACGGCACTGCGCATGACGCCGTCCATCAGAAAAAAATACGCGCATTTGCATCTGGCAAAAGACGCCGGTTACCTGATAATGCTCGACCCGGCCGACACAACAAATACAAAATTCGCCAAGCTGGCCTTAGAGCTGGGACATATCTTTTGCGGGCATCTGGGAATCGACAAAAACGCCTGGTGGTCTGAACGGCACCATCTCAGCGCAACCCAGGAAGAGCTTGAAGCCGAGTCCGCTGCCTTTTTAGTCTGTCAGCGTAAAGGCCTGGCAGGCACCGCAAAAACATTCCTGCAGCAGTATCAACCGGCCGACATGCAAATACCGATTATCAGTTTGAATGCGATTTTACAGGCGGTTAATTACATCGAGACCATGGGCAGGTCTCGCTGGCGGGAACCTAGAAAGCAAGGACGCTACTAGTCTACATCCCACAAAAAAATGCCAAGTATCAATTCACAAATAGCAAACAAATCCCAGTGACCAAAATTCAAAACCCCCGTGGTGTATAAATCCAAGCTCAGGCTGCGAGCAGACCCGTGTCGATCCACCCGTAAGCGACGGTATCCAGCATCTCGCCCGCAAAAGGCAGACGTTTCTTACGCAGATACATGCCG
>JASFGN010000202.1:0-6074 GCA_050123735.1 Desulfobacterales bacterium
ACTATGAAGACGGCCAAAGCGGCTCCCTGCAGATCGGTCTGTCATGCGTCAGAGATACGTATCCAGCTGTGATGTTTCTGCTGGCCGATCAACCCCTGGTCGATGCTGTCACTCTTAATTTTCTGCTGAAACAGTTTTGGTCTTCGCATAAAAATATCTGCGTTCCCTCTTTCGCCGGTAAAATTGGAAACCCGTGCATTTTCAGCAGCTATTTTTATCCGCAAATCATGCAAATCAGCGGTGATATCGGTGCCCGCCGGATCATCCGGGCGAATCCGAAACAGGTGCATGAAGTCCCGATTCAAAACCCGCATTTTTTTTTGGATATTGATACGCCGGCAGATCTGGAAAAAATCAAAATGCTCGCCTAAAAACCGTCTCGCCCTAATAAAAAATATTACATATAATATATCAAATGGTTAAATTTTTTATTTAATGAATTAAATCAGGTATTATCAGAGCCAGTTGCGGAAAAAGGATTAAAAAAATAATACTGATGATGCAGGCAATTAGGAAAAAACTGACGCTTTTGAAAATCGTTGCCAGTTTGATGTCGGGTGCCAGCGCCTTGACAACGTAAATATTGACCCCCACCGGAGGGGTTATCGCACCCATGGTCGTGACCATGGTCAGCAGTATTGAATACCAGATTGGATCGAAATTTAATGCCATCCCCAGCGGAAAGAAGATGGGGATGGTTAAAACCAAAAATCCCAGGGAATCCATAAAACAGCCACCGACTAAATAAATCAGCAAAACAATGACCAGAATCGCATACGGTGAAACAGGCAATCCGGCAGCAAAATCCGCAATAACAAAGGGTAGCCGGGTGACAGCTAAAAAGCGGCCAAAAATAATAGCACCCGTCACCAGCATGAATACCATGCAGGATATGCGCAGGGTATTTTCAAAGGAATGAATGAGGCCCTTCCATGTCAGCCTGCCAGCCAGAATTGATACGATAAATGTGAAAAAAACACCGACAGCACCGGCTTCGGTGGGTGTAAAAATACCGATGTACAATCCGCCGATGACCACTACAAAAATGGTGATGGCTTCGATAACGCCAAGCAGTGATTTCAATTTTTCTGAGAAAGGCGTTTTGGGCCCGGCCGGGCCAAAGTTCGGATAAAAGCGGCACAGCAAAAAAATGGTGATCACAAACATCAACCCCAATAAAATGGCCGGCAGTATGCCGGCCAGGAAAAGCTCGACAATGGATTGTTCGGTTTGAAGGCCGATAATGATCAACACGACACTGGGCGGCATAACGGTACCCAGTGTTCCACCGGTGACCACCGTACCGCTGCTCAAGCGCGTATCATAATTATATTTTTCCATTTGCGGCAAGGCGACCGCGCCCATGGTTGCGGCTGTTGCCGTGTTGGAGCCGCAAATGGCAGCAAATAACTCATCGGCACCAATGGTGGCAATTGCAAGACCCCCGCGCCAATGACCCATCCACTTATACGCTGCATCGTAAAGTCTCTCAGCAATACCGGCGTTAAAGGCCAGATATCCCATCAAGATAAACAGCGGAATAACCGTCAGACCATATTTAGAAAAGGTGCTCCATAGATCCGCAGCAATCATGTTCAATGCAGCATTAAAAGAAACGACATAAGCAAAACCACAAAACCCCACCACCGCCATGGCAAAACCCACCGGCATACCAAAAACAAACAGAACCACCAATAAGACCAGGATTCCGATTATGCCGACGATGGATAGTTCCATTTAGTGAGCGCCTTTGGCAGCAAAGATCAATTTTAAAAATTCAACCAGCAATACAAATGCCAGCAAACAACAGCCCAGAGCCACACCATAGGCAAACGGGTAGTAAATGATTCGAAGCGTTTCGGTCACCTCTCCGGTCTGCCACAGCGTTCTTGCCAATTTGTTGATTTGCCAGCCGGCAATTGAAAAGAACACCATGCATACAAGGCAATTAAATCCCTGTAGGATCAGCTGCGTTCTTTGAGAGAACTGACCGACCAGAACATCAACGGCAATATGTGCTTTTTTGATTTGGGTGTAACTCAGTGCAAATGCGGTTACCATGGCCCCAAAATAGCCCATCAATTCATAGGTCCCTTTGAAGGGGCTCCAAAAAAGCCTTGAGAAGATATTCATACAGGTCATCAGAATCATGGCCGCTAAAAAAAATCCGGCCAAAATAATCATGAATCGATTGCATATGTGGCTAATCTGCTCTAAAATTCCCATCTCGCGCTCCAATATATCCGGGCACAAAACCGCGCACAACTATGATAAACAGGAACGGATTACAGCCTGTCAAAACCGCAATCCGTTCCCTTTGTAACGGTTGTCAGAAAACAGTTCGGTCTTTTAACGCCTGTTTCGAAAGCGCCCCGCGCAGCACTTCCGATGTGTTTTTCGCTGAGCAGTGCGCTGAAACAGAGCGTAAGGCTATTTGGATTTTTCAGCGATCATACGCTTGAGGTCATCGACGATCGCCTGAGCGGGTATACCTTTGCCGCTGGTATCGGCGACCCACTCGGTCGTTAAAAAATCAAGTTTGGCATCCCAGTTGGCCTTCTCTTCTTTTGTTAATTGTATGAACTCTACGCCCTGCTCACTTTTAGACCACTCGATGGCAGTTTTCACGTGATTGTCCATATAATTGCCAGTCCATTGGGCCTGCTCAACCCGCAGGTCGTCCATCACCTTTTGAACATCCTTCGGCAGCGAATTCCATTTGTCCATATTCATGACAACCGCAAACGGATAGATGACGGTGTCTGTTACCGTCACATATTTGCAGGTTTCAGCGAATTTAAAATCCTTCATCACCTCGAGCGAAGAATACAGTCCTTTGACGACGCCTTTTTGCAGAGCTTCCACCGTCGCCGGCATCGGCATGCCCACCGGGTTTGCCCCCCAGGCGGCCAGAATCTTGGCAGCTCCACCTGAGGCCCGCAGATCCAGACCTTTAATATCGTCCAGTGTTCGAACCGGAACTTTGGACATGATATTGGTGGGAGCAGTGGTAAACATGGTCAACACTTTAACCTTGGCAAACTCTTCGGGTTGATATTTTTGGTACAGATCCCATAAAACCAGACTGCCGACGGTGGCATTGGGTATGCCCAGAGGCAAGCTGGTTGCGTTGGTCACCACAAAGCGTCCCGGTTGATAGGCCATGCTCAAACAGCCGATATCGGCCTGACCCGCAATGACGCCATCCATCATGTTTTTGGCGTCCAGCAATGTCCCGCCGGGGAAGGTGTTAACCAGCACCTTGCCGTTGGTGCGCTTTTCGACTTCGGTCTTCCAGCGCTCCATCTGAACGCACGGAAAAGTGGGAGCCGGTGGAAAATTGGCGTAATTCAGCTTCACCGTTTCAGCGGCAGACGGCATGGGTGCCATAACTGCCAGCAACAGGGTCGCTGTAAAAATCCCAATTAGAAACCATCCGAATTTTTTCATTTGAAGCCTCCTTTTTTGGGGTTATAGACACATTTGTATAGAAGCTGTCTCAAAAACAGCAGATTACGTCCAAGAGCAAAGCGTGAGCCGACGCAAAAGTGCAGCACACACAGTGTGTGAGCATTGTAAGGAGGCTCACAACAACGCTATTGAGCGTTAGATGCATTTTTCAGATAGCTTCTCTTTTCGATCGTGCCCTTATTCTTCAATGATGCATTCACCGGCATCAGTGTCGTCTGCATCCTGACCGCACAGATCCAGGCCTTTTTTCTCTCTGATGGCGGCCAGAACCCGTTCTGGCGTGATCGGCAAATCCTTGATGCGCACGCCGACGGCATCGTAAATGGCGTTGGCAATCGCCGGTGCGGTGGGCACGCAGCCGGGCTCACCGATCCCTTTGGCGCCAAACGGCCCGTCTTCATCGTAGGTCTCAAGCACCGGCGCTTTGATCGGCACGACATCTTTAGCCGTCAATATCTTGTAGTCTCTAAAATTCGGGTTCATGTTCTGCCCCTTTTCGGATATGACCTGTTCGGTCAGGGCATAGCCGATGCCCATCATGACGCCACCGTAAACCTGGCCTTCAAGCAGCAGCGGATTAATCGCTTTGCCAACATCATGGGCAGCAACGTATTGAAGTATTTTGACCTTGCCGGTTTCTTCATCCACTTTGACCCGTACCCCGTGCGTGCCAAACGTATACGTCATCGACATGTTGCCGCGGAAGTCCTTACCCATGTTTTCATTGGCCGGATCGTAAAAATGTTCTGCCATAAGCATCTGCCCGCCGTGACTGAAATGGGCTTTGCGCAGGACCTTTCCAATCGGCATTTTTTTCTCAGGATCGTCCCGGTGAACGATGTGGCGGCCCTGCAGGCTTAATTTCTCCAGCGGTGACTCCAGCAACTTGGCCCCCATTTCCAGAATGCGGGCCTTGATCTTGCGGGCGGCACCAAGGGCGGCGTTTCCGGCAATAAAGGTGGTCCGGCTGGCGTGCGAGCCCACATCCCAGGGGCAAACGTCGGTATCGGTGTGGATCACATGGATATCTTCGACTTCGACTCCGAGCTCTTCGGCAACGATTTGCGCAATGACGGTATCAGAGCCCTGCCCCATATCCGTGGCTCCGGTAAAAAGATCAATTTTGCCGAAATCATCCATTTTGATGATCGTGCCGCAACCGTCTGATTTATATACCCGCGCACCACCGCCCACATGAATTAGAGAGGCCATCCCGAGGCCTTCGCCCGCCTGTTTGGGCCGTTCCCATTCCAGTTTTTCTTTGACCGCCTGCATGCATTCGGCCAGGCCGCAGGTCGTAATGCGCAGCCCCTGGGTGGACACATCGCCGGATTGATTGGCATTGATGCGGCGAAATTCAATCGGATCAATGCCGGCAGCCTCGGCCAGCATGTCCATCGTGCTTTCAATGGCGTAGGTGGCCTGCGGGTTGCCATAGCCCCGCATGGCCTGAGCATAGGTGTTGTTGGTGTAAACACATTTGGCTTCATACCGCACGTTCGGCACCCGGTACAGGGTGGTAATCGGCATCATCATCACCGAAGGCGTCGTCGCCCCCCAGGAGGTGTAGGCCCCATTATCAAGGACCATGGATATATCCCGGAAAAGCAATTTTCCGTTTTGATCGCAGCCCTGCGATATGTGCGTAATGGTGGGCTGGCGCGTAGACGTCGCGATAAACTCCTCGGTGCGATCAAACTCGATTTTGACCGGCCTGCGGGTGTGAAACGCCAGCAAAATGGCAATGTACTCGTAGGCATAAGTGTCCAGTTTACTGCCGAATCCGCCGCCGATGCAGGGTTTGATCACCCGCACCCGGCGGTCGCCGATCCCCATTGCCTTGAGGGCATCCAGAAAATCCTTCTGGGCCAGAGAGGGGATCTGGGTATTGGTATGGATTGTCAGATTATTGGCCGGATCGAACTCGGCAATGGCCCCGCTGGTCCCCATACAGCAATGGGTTACCCAGGTGGTGGTAAACCGGTCTTGGACGACAAATGCCGCTTGTTTTTTGGCGGCCTCCACATCACCATAATGCAGCTTCCAGGGCATTTTTAAGACATTGGTTTTGTGGGCCTCGTGAATCAGCGGCGCCCCCTCTTGCAGGGCCGCTTCCGGATCGAATATCGCCGGCAGGGCTTCATAGGTTACCTCGATGCGATTCAAGGCCGCCTCGGCGATATCGGGTGAAATGGCCGCTACGGCCGCCACCTCATCGCGGAAAGAGCGAACCTTTTCCTTCTTTAATGGCCGGTTATCCTTGTAGACCCCCATGCGGATTTCGGGGATATCCTCTCCGGTCAATACGGCCAGGACACCGGGCATTTCCCGGGCTTTGGAGGTATCGATTTTGACGATTCTGGCATGGGCATAATTGCTGTAAAGAATTTTACCGTACAACATGCCCGGCACTTTTAGATCCTGGATATATCGGACGCGACCGGTTGCCTTGTCAACCGCATCCAGCTTGGGCACCCTCTTACCTACCGAACACAAATTCTGCATTATTTTCACTCCTTAACATGGATCTGTTTTTTACTGCGATTGTTATCTTAGCTGATCAGTCTCAAACATTCGGCCTTTTATCACTGGCCACTGGCAGC
>JASFGN010000203.1:0-6048 GCA_050123735.1 Desulfobacterales bacterium
CGGATCGGACCCGCGGTTTCGATCCGGGGTGGTGAACGTCAGCCTTGTTTCACTGCCCTCGGGCCCGCCGGCCGGTGGACCCGCGCCTGCACCTGCAAAGTCGGAGACGGTTGTAAAAAAACCACCTGAGAAACCCGCCGTTAAAGCACCGGAACCCAAACCGGTTCCGGTTGTCAAAAAGCCGCGCGAAGCGGTATCGTTGGCGCCCAAAAAGGCCAAGCCCAAAAAATCGTTGAAGAAAAAAACCCTTGATCGGTCAAAGCTCATTGACTCAGCAATCGACCGCATTGAAAAAAAGGTAGAGAAAACCGAAACCGATTCGGTCGCATCGGCGATTGAAGAATTAAAACGCAAAGTCGCCGCATCTGAAACGCGAACGGGTGGCGGCTCGGTGGGCACAACCCCCCGAGCTGGGACCGGTTCCGTCGGCCCGACGGGTGGGTCCGGAAGCGGCGGTGCTCGCGTTCAGGAATCGATCTTGATTTATCAGGCCGAGATTCAGTACCAGACTCAAAAAAATTGGGCTTTTTCACAACAACTTGTCGGCGAAAGCACCGAACTGGAGGCTATTTTAGCAATTAAAGTTTTGCGTAATGGAGAAATAGAGGACATTTGGTTTGACAAAAAATCCGGTAACGCGTACTTGGATGATTCGGCCTACAAAGCTTTGGTCAAATCAAATCCATTACCCCCGCTGCCAAACGACTATGTGCGTCCTTACTATAAAATTGGTTTGAGATTTGGTCCGAAAGGGTTAAAGCAAGAATAGAATGCGTCTCGAAGGCGGACTTTGATGACATGTGCGATAAGGATCTATGATGAGAAGAGGAATAAAACTTTACATCCTGATTATGAGCGTTATTTTACTGGGACCCAGCCTGAGTTGGGCTCAATACGACGTGATCGACATCACCAAGCCGTTTTTGCGAAAAATTCCGCTGGCTGTTCCGTTGTTTAAAAATGCCGCTGGATCCAGCGAAGAGAAGCAGTCTTCGCAAAGCGCAGCCGATTTTCTTTCCGATTCGTTGGACTTTACTGGCTATTTCAAATTATTGGATCGCGGTGCCTTTCTATTCGACCCGGAAACAAACGGGGTCACGGAGACGGATTTAACTTTTCAAAATTGGACGGTTGTCGGTGCAGAACTCTTAGTGACCGGATATTACAGGCTCACCGGTGACAATATCACTGTTGAGCTGCGATTGTTTGATACGTTTAAGGCCCAGCGCGTACTCGGCAAAAAATATACCGGCAAGCTGTCGAACCAGCGAGACATCATTCTCCGGTTTTGTACCGAAGTTATCAAATATCTGACGGGAAATGAGGGTATTTTTGGTAGCAAGATCGCATTTGTCTCCAACGGTACCGGCAACAAAGAGATTTATATCAGCGAATTCGATGGCTATAACCCCAGACGCTTGACGACCAACAACGCGATCACGCTTTTTCCAGCCTGGTCGAGCGATGGAAAGTGGATGGCTTTCACCTCTTACAAGGATGGCAATCCGGACTTATATATCAGAGATCTGGCAAAAGCTCAGGAATTAAAAGTCTCAAAGCAGGGCATCAATATCACCCCGGCCTGGGCGCCTGGTAAATTCGAGCTGGCAGCAACACTTTCGTTTTCCGGGGATCAGGAAATTTATCTGTTGACTGGATCTGGGAAAATTATTAAAAGACTAACCAAGAGTCGCGGAATAGATGTTACCCCGACCTGGTCACCCGATGGCAAAAAAATTGCCTTTGTTTCCAACCGTGCCGGTAGCGCCCAGATCTACATCAAAGACTTGACCAACGGCAGAGTCAACAGACTGACCTACGAGGGGCAAAAAAATACGCAGCCCAGTTGGTCCCCGCGAGGTGATAAAATTGCTTATACCTCCGAGATGAACGGGGAGCATCATATATTCACCATTGGAACCGATGGTCAAAATCCGGTGCAACTGACCTATGAGCCCAGAGATAATGAATCCCCATCATGGTCTCCGGATGGCAGCCTGATTGTATTTAGCTCAAATCGGGAAGGACCGAATCGACTATATGTAATGACTGCTTTTGGAACCGACCAGCGGCGTTTGCTGGTGCTGGCCGGTGAGCAGACGAATCCCAAGTGGTCAATGAATCACCAAAATAATTAAGTGATATTTGAATGTGAAAGGAGGAGAAAAATGCAAAAGAAGACTTGGTTGATAATAGCCCTGATGCTGGTAATTCCCGGGTTGCTGTTCACCGTAGGCTGTCAGAAGAAAGCGGTGTCCCAGGCAAAAGCACCCGCTCCGGCACCGGCCCCTGCAGAAGAAAAACCGGCCCCGCAACCCGTGGAGAAGCCGCCTGCAGGCTGGAATATCTCACAGAACAATGTTTACTTTGAATTTGACAAATCAACCCTAACGCCAATGGCACAAGATACGCTGATGCGTCATGCAGCCTGGCTGCGCGAAAATTCCAATGCGACCGTCACCATTGAAGGCCATTGTGATGAACGGGGCACCAATGAGTATAACCTCGCCCTGGGGGATAGGCGGGCTGACAGTGCCAAAGCCTTTTTAGTGGACCTTGGCATAGCGGCATCACGTCTGACGACGATCAGCTACGGGGAAGAACGCCCGCTGTGCATGGAGCAAACTGAGGAATGCTGGGCGAAGAACCGGCGGGGTCACTTTGTCGTAAACTAATCGTATCGGTATCCCCCAGATGGGTATCTGCCTTGAGGCAGATAAATTCCGGTAATGATACCAGCAGAAAAAAAAATCATGATAAACAGCAAGCGCATGGATCTTCTGCGCTTGCTGTTTATGGTGGTGCGCCCGCCCATCGGCGGGCTATTTTTTTAAACCCATCCGAATCCCAAAGCAAAAACGAATGCCCATGAAAAGAATGCCCATGAAAAATCCGATCTTTATCAGTATTGTTTTGGCCGGCCTGATGGCGCTCATTGGATGTGCTACCCAATCCGATATGAACACCATCGATACTCGCCTTACCGAGATGGAAATGCGGGACATCCAGCAGCGCCAGCACAGGGAGCAGCTCAAATCTGAGTTTGAAACTTACAGTCAGGAATTAAGAAAACAGTCTGCCGGTTTGCGGGCCACGCTTGAAGAATTGAACGAAGACATCCGTATGTTGAGTGGTCGTGTGGAAGAAATGGAACATGCGTTTAAACAGCAACAGCAAAATGCCGCCGATTTAGAAAGTAAAAGACAAGAAAAACTGGACAGCATTGCTCAGAGCGTTGAGGAGAATTCGCAGCGGCTCAATCGCATGGATCAATATCTCAATTTAGAATCAAGCAAACAGCGCGTCGCGGTGGCAGCGCCGGTCGCTCCGGTTTCCAAACCGTCATCGGAGGATGAAATCTATCGATCCGCCAAAGAAGCCTTTGATCAGGGTGATTTTGAAGCTGCCCGCCAACAGTTTCAAGAATTTATGAAACGCTATCCAGATTCCAAAAATGCGGACAATGCTCAGTTCTGGATCGGCGAAATTTATTACCGCGAAAAATGGTATGAAAAAGCGATCCTGGAGTATCAAAATGTGATCGAAAAATACCCCAAGGGCAACAAAGCGCCGGCGGCGCTTTTGAAACAAGGGCTGGCATTTTCCAATATCGGCGATGCGGCCAATGCGAAATTGATTTTACAGGAATTGGGTCGCAAATATCCTAACTCCAATGAGGCCAAGGTTGCCGCTGAAAAATTAAAGACGATGAAATGAGTCAGACGCCAGAATGGTTAAGATCATTGGCATAGATCCCGGCCTGTCGGCCACGGGGATCGGAATTGTCAGCGGGCTGGGGTCAAAAATCGATCGCTATTCTTTTGGATGTATTCACACTAACAAATCTACCCCTTTACCCGGTCGCCTCGATAAAATCTTCTCCAAGCTTTACCAATTGCTCAAAAGCGAAAATCCGGATTTGATGGTTATAGAAGATGTTTATTCACTGAGTCGCTATCCAAAGTCGGGCATCATTTTAGGGCAGGTGACCGGTGTGATCCAGTTGGCCGGTGTTCATGCAGCCATTCCCGCCCTTGAAGTGACGGTCAGAGAAGCCAAACAAATTTTGACGGGCAATGGTAACGCCAGCAAGGCCCAATTTGAAAAGGCTGTGCGGCATTGCCTTAATCATAAAACGCGCATTAAACCCGTGCATGCATCTGATGCCGCAGGCTTGGCACTTATCGGGTTGTACCGCTATCACCATGGGCTCGGTGCTGTTACGTAATGTTGTAGTTTCAAAAACCACATGGAAGCCTATTCAGCTCGTAGTCATCAAACGTTATTTGTTATTCGTTATTGGTTATTTGATCGGGGTTGGTAGGCAGATTTGTGCCAATAACAAATAACGAATAACTGATAACATCGTGGGTTGGAGCGAAGTGACAGTATGATCGGTTACATCGAAGGTAAAATTTTAAAAAAGGAAGATGAACGGGTACTGGTGCTGGCCAACCAGGTCGGGTATGAAATTTTACTTCCTGCGTTTGTGATGGAAACCGTAAAACACCAAAAAGCCGGTGACGACATCGCGCTTTACGTTTTTTATCAACAGACTGAACGGCAACCCAAACCGATTTTAATCGGATTTAATCTGGAAGCCGAAAAAGAATTTTTCCAGTCATTCATTTCGGTAGAAGATATCGGTCCCCTGAAAGCGGTCAAAGCCCTGAGCGTTCCGGTCAGCGAGGTCGCCAGTGCGATTGAAAACCGCGACGTTCACCGACTCACCCGGCTCAAAGGCATTGGCACCCGAACGGCGCAGAAAATAATCGCCACGCTTGAAGGCAAGATGGGTAAATTTGCTTTGATTCGTAAAGCGGAAAAACCGGAACCGGCGGCAGAGGAAAATTTTTCCGAACAGGTTTTTGAAGTCCTCGTGAAACAACTCGGCCATAAGACTTCTGATGCCAAACGGATGATTGCCGAAGCGCTGAAACGCAAGCCGGCGATGACTTCGCCGGAGGAGCTGTTGGATGAAATTTACCGCGGCGAAAAAGCTTAGCGGTTATTGGTTATTTGTTATTTCTAATAACGAATAACCATTAACAAATAACATCCTTATTGGAGCAACACATGTCTGATGATGTCATCAAATACTCTTCTGATACTCAAGGGCTGATTTCAGGTGCGGCCCTGCCCGAGGATGACGCGCCCGATATCCTTTCGCTGCGGCCGGAGCGGCTCTCAGATTATGTCGGCCAGGAGGAAATTGTCGAAACATTGAGAATCGCTATTCAGGCGGCCACCCAACGTAATGAACCCATGGACCACGTCTTGTTTCATGGCCCGCCGGGTCTCGGAAAAACAACGTTAGCACACATTATTGCCAATGAAATGCAAGGCAACCTCACGCTAACCTCCGGCCCGGCCCTTGAAAAAGGCGGCGATCTGGTCGGTATTCTCACGCATCTTGAAGCGGGTGATATTTTGTTTATCGATGAAATCCATCGGACCCCCAAAGCGGTTGAGGAATTTATGTATCCGGCCATGGAGGATTTTGCCGTTGACTTTATTTTCGACAAAGGCGTTCATGCACGCAGCCATCGCTATCGTTTAAACCGTTTTACGCTGGTGGGGGCGACCACGCGCGTGGGACTTCTATCGGCGCCACTGCGGGATCGCTTTGTCATTTTTCGCAGTCTTGATTTTTACAACGCCGATGATCTGGTAAAGATTGCCATGCGCTCAGCCAAATTGCTGAACGTCAAAATCGATACGGCCGGTGCGGTGGAATTGGCTAAACGCTCCAGAGGGACCCCCCGGATCGTGAATCGGCTGCTCAAACGCGTGCGCGACTTCAGTCAGGTGCGGGCCGACGGTGTCATCACGCAGGCAACGGTCGAAGGTGCTTTAGAATTGGAGGGAGTTGACCCAAAAGGCCTCACGGATCTGGATCGCCGTTATTTAAAAACAATTATTGAATTTTATGCCGGCGGACCGGTCGGAATCGAGGCCATTGCCGCCACCTTGCAGGAAGAATCCGATACACTGGTGGATATTGTCGAGCCCTATCTGCTCAAGATCGGTTTTGTGCTCAGGACCTCC
>JASFGN010000204.1:0-6041 GCA_050123735.1 Desulfobacterales bacterium
CCTGCAATGAAAAAGTGCGCGTCGGGGTTTTGCACCTCGGTTAAAACGATGTCATAGCCGGTTTTTGCCGCCGGACCGGTGTTCATCGCAACACAAAAGCAGTTTCCCCCCGGCAGGCAGCAATTGACCGCGACAATAAACACCTTTTTGCGCCGCAGGGCGTATACGGGATCAAAGAAATCCCGGCTATCTAAGACCGTGTCCAGTATGGACATCGCATGCAGCTCGCAGGGCCTCACGCCGAAAAATGCATATGGGGGCGCTGTGGGGTTTTCCGAGCTGATCTTGAAACCGGTTTTATTCCGGCGCCCCTGCCATAGGCGAACGTTGGGCGGGTAAAGATATTTTTTCCAGGACTGCGGCCCGAGCACGTATCCGAAAAGACGATTGCCGTTGGATTTTTCCAGCCGGTATGTGCCGGCCGTCTGCACGTCCCGCCATCCGATCGGCAGGTCGTCAACGGATTGGATCTCATCCAGCCCAATGGCACCATTTTCAATGCGCGGGCCGATGGTCCGATATTTGTCGTTTATCAGAAAATCTAAAATGCGGTTGAGAGCCTGGGGCCGAAGCACAATTTCTTCTGTCAGTTCCAGCGAAGCAATCGTCATTTGTCTTTTCCTATATCGCCATCGGCCGCTGAAGCGCTGCGGTTGCTGCCATGCAGTCAGCAGAGAAATCCGCTGCTTTTTACGTTTTGCATCTTTTTTGTTCGTTGTAATTACCCCTGTCGTCAGCAATTTCCATACCAGGGGTTAAACCCGGCGCAGCGACTTGATTTCCAGATCGTCTGCAAGGCAAACCACAGCCATGTCTCTAAAATTGTTCCAAAAGCTATGAGGGGCGCCTCCAACAGCCATTGACTGCCGAACTTTTTGGAAGTCTTTTTCGAAATTTTGAGAAAAAAATTTCGAAATTTTAAGAAATAGAAATATTTGAACACCCGGACGAGAGCAACGCGTAGTTTTTCAACTACTTGTATTTATATTGAATATTTAAAATTATGGCCGTGGCATAGTTTCTGCTTCAAATGCCTTTCAAGAAATGCACAGAATGGCCCTATACCTGTCAACTGTTTCCGGGGCGGCTCAATCGAAAACGAGGCTGGCGGTGGCGCAAATAGATTCCGGTAACTTCAGATGGTGTCTATCCGGCCCAGTCGGAATTACGCCTGTCGGATTGGCAAGAAGAGATGCTTAGCGCAGATCGACTTTCGATTTTACTTGTCATTTTACCCTTTGCGGCGGCGGCTGGCTGCTATTTGATTCGCAGCGGTCGAATCCGCTCCGTCATTGTTATCGTCACCGGCGCAGTCCTGATTGCCGGTGCCCTGATGTTGATTCCACTGACGCCTTTTGGTCTGTCGCTGCCGCGCTTCTGGGGTGTCGGCATCCACGTCCTGGTCCAGGCTTGCGATTTTTTGCTGCTGCTGATCATTCTGTATATCGGATTTAAACACCGCCATTTGGCCATTAAAGCCCTGGCGATCTTGCAGATCATCGGCTTGCTTTACGTTGAATTTTTCCTGGTGCAAGCCAAACCTGTCACGGCCACCCTGTATTGCGATCATCTAACGCTTGTGATGCTGCTGATCGTCTGCATTGTCGGCGCGCTCATCTGCTTTCAGGCTATCCCATACATGCAGAATCACGAGCAGCACCTGCGCCTGCAAAAATCAAGACAGCATCGGTTTTTCGGTGCGATGCTGCTGTTTTTGGGCGCCATGAACGGTCTGGTGCTTTCCAACGATCTGCGCTTTTTTTACTTTTTCTTTGAGCTGACGACGCTTTGCTCCTTTCTGCTCATCGGGCATGATAGAAGCGCACCGGCAACCCGGAATGCCGTCAGGGCATTATGGATGAACAGCCTGGGCGGTGCTGCCTTTATCATCGGACTGATTCTCATATATGCGGATCGGGGCCTGCTGGAGCTGCAGGCCGTTTTGCTGTCCGAAAAAACGGGCAGCGGTTTGTATTTGTTGGCGCTAGCCCTTCTTTGTCTGGCGGCATTTGCCAAATCCGCTCAGTTTCCCATGCAGAGCTGGCTGCTCGGCGCCATGGTTGCGCCCACCCCCGTGTCGGCGCTGCTGCACTCCAGCACCATGGTCAAGGTCGGCGTCTATCTGGTCTTGCGTCTGGCGCCGGCCATGCAGGGAACCTTTTTGAGCCAATGCGTGGCTGTTTTCGGCGGGTTTTCATTTCTGTGTGCGGCAGCGCTGGCCGTCGGCCAGAGCAACGGCAAAAAGGTTTTGGCCTATTCGACCATCAGTAATTTGGGGCTCATCTTCGCCTGCGCGGGCTTGAATACATCACAAGCCATCATTGCCGGAATGCTTTTGATCGTGTTCCATGCCGTCATCAAAGCGCTTTTGTTTCTGTGCGTGGGTGCCATCGAGCAGCACATCGCCAGCCGTGATATCGAAGACATGCGGGGTCTGTATGCCGATATGCCCTTGACGGCGCTGATGACCGTTATGGGCGTCATCATGATGATCATGCCTCCATTTGGCATCCTGCTCGGCAAGTGGATGGCTTTAGAGGCCGCCGCCGAAAATCTCTACGTCATTATCATGATTACGTTGGGCAGTGCCCTGACGGCGCTGTACTGGGCTCGCTGGGCTGGAACCCTGATGAGTGATCCCTTCGCCGGCCGCTTTAAGCCGGAGCGGCAACCTCTGCTCACATGGGTGGCCCTGGGTGCCTTGTGTGCGGGCGCCGGCCTGCTGAGCACGGCGGCCCCCTGGCTGTACATGCGCATGATCGTACTCATGTTAAACCCGAAGTATTTGCCGCCCTACACCGCCTACGGCGGTATTTTGGAGAACCCTACTGGTGCTTTCGCCGTCTTTCCCTTAAGTCTGGTCGCTGCTCTGGGTTTTGTCGTCGCCATCTTGGCCGTCCGGCGAGCAGCCAAGGCCCGTGTGGTCAAGCCCTATCTGAGCGGCGTGCAAACCGCCGATTCCGGGGTATTTTTGGGTCCCATGAATCAGCCGGTAAAAGCGGAAGCCAGAAACTATTATCTGGCGTCGATTTTCGGCGAGAAAAAACTGACCGCCTGGATAAATCTTGCAGCCGGGGTGTTGCTTACCCTGCTGGTGGGAGGCACCCTATGATCGACACCGCTTTTTTGATCCTGATAGCTCTCGCGGGTGGGGCGTTGGCGGGCGGACTGTTCAGCGGTCTGGATCGCATCTTGACCGCGCGCATGCAGTCCAGAATCGGTCCGCCGCTGTGGCAGCCCTTTTATGATGTCATCAAACTGTGGAGCAAAGAAAAGACAGTGGTCAACGTCTGGCAGGCATTTTGCGCCTACTGCTATGTGGCCGCCACCTCTATTGCGCTGGTACTTTTTTTCCTGCGCTCGGATCTTTTGCTGATTCTATTCGTCCAGGCCGTGGGAGCGGTTTTTCTGGTGGTCGGGGCGTTGTCTTCCACTTCGCCTTTCAGCCAGGTGGGGGCCCATCGCGAGCTATTGCAGATGCTATCCTACGAGCCCCTGCTGATCCTTGTGACCATCGGGATCTTTCTTGAGACCGGCAGCTTTAAAATAGACCGAATCTACAGCTGGCATCAACCGCTGCTCATGAAGCTGCCCTTTTTGTTTGTGGTGCTCGGATATGCACTGACCATCAAGCTTCGCAAATCACCGTTTGACCTGTCAACCTCTCATCACGCCCACCAGGAACTGGTAAAAGGGCTGCTGACCGATTATTCCGGTCCTTATCTGGCCCTTACCGAGATCGGTCACTGGTATGAGGTGGTGCTGCTTTTAGGTCTTTGCTCGCTTTTTTGGGCGACCAGCTGGATGGGGATGATCCTGATTGTCCTGCTGACCTATTTTGTCGAGGTTTTGGTCGACAACGTGTCGGCACGCATGAACTGGCGCTGGATGCTGGGTTATGTCTGGGCCATGGGCTTGACCTTATCGATCGTAAACTTGATTTGGCTATCCGTCGGTTAAGAGGTTGTGGGCATGATCAAATGGCTCGTCGACAAAGCGCGTACCAAATCGCCCTGGCTGCTGCACTACGACTGCAGCAGCTGCAACGGCTGTGACATCGAGATCCTGGCCTGTTTGACGCCGGTCTATGATATCGAACGCTTCGGCATCATCAATGTCGGCAATCCCATGCATGCCGATATCCTGCTGGTTACCGGCACGGTTAACCGCCGCAACCGCAAGGTGCTGCTCAACCTCTTCGATCAGATGCCGGATCCCAAAGTGGTGGTCGCCATTGGCGCCTGCGCACTGTCGGGCGGCATTTTCAGGGAAACGTATAATGTGATTGGGGGCGTGGACAAGGTCATAGCGGTGGATGTATACGTGCCGGGCTGTCCGGCCAAACCCGAAGCCATCATCGACGGGGTGGTTTTGGGCCTGCAAAAGTTCAGGCGAAAGCAAGCAAAGGAGAAGAGCGATGCAGCCAGAGATTATCTCCGTCAGCGCTGACACGCTGGTGGGCGAAGTTGCCAGGGCAAAGTTTGAGGGCTTTAGATTTGTGACCCTGTCCTGCACAGAGTCTGGAGGCGACAGCGTCGATATCCTGTATCATTTCGATAAGGATCTGCGCTTGAAGCATTTGCGGCTGAGCGTTTTAAAGTGCAGCACCGTTCCGAGCATTTCAGCTGTGTATTTTGCTGCTTTCCTGGTGGAAAACGAAATACAGGATCTCTTCGGCATCCGCTTCGAGGGTTTGGTCGTGGATTACGAGCGCACCCTGTATCTGGACCCAGAGGTGGCGTTTGCGCCTTTTTGCACCGTTGGCGCACAGAATTCGAATCGCGAGCAAACCTTTACGCAACCGGGCACCGCAGATTCCTGAGCGGCGATTGGAGAAAGGTGCATGTTGAAAACCATCATACCGTTCGGGCCCCAGCACCCGGTATTGCCGGAGCCGCTGCATTTGAAACTGACGGTGGAAGACGAGATCATTACGGGCGTCTTTCCGGCGCTGGGATTTGTTCACAGGGGGCTGGAGCAGCTGGTACACATTCGGGACTTCCAGCAGATGATCCAGGTGGTTGAGCGCGTCTGCGGCATCTGCTCGATGATCCATGCGACCTGCTATTGTCAGGGCATCGAAGCGTTGATGGAGATTGATCCGCCGCCGCGTGCTAAGTTTCTGCGCACCCTGTGGTGCGAAGTGCACCGCATACAAAGCCATCTGTTGTGGCTTGGCTTATTTGCCGACTGCTTCGGCTTCGAGAGCCTGTTTATGCAATTTTGGAAAATACGGGAAAAGGTTCTGGACATCAACGAAGCGACCACGGGAAACCGGGTGATCGTCTCGGTCAACGTTATTGGTGGCGTGCGCAGGGATTTAAGCACTGAACAGATGCAATGGACTTGTTCCGAGCTTTCCTGGGTCCAAAATGAAATCGCGTGTTTGAAAGCCACGTTGCTGTCGGATTATACGGTCAAAAAACGAACCGTCGGCAAAGGGGTTCTGTCAAAGGACAAGGCCTTTGAACTGGGCGCCGTCGGGCCGACCGCGCGGGCCAGCGGGATTGCGCAGGACATGCGCCTGCTGGGTTATTCCGCCCTCGATCAACTTGACTTTGAGCCGGTGGTGGAAACCGACGGCGACTGTTATGCCCGCAGCAAGGTTCGCTTTCAGGAGGTCCTGCAGAGTATCGATCTCATCCGGCAGGCGGTTTCCAGAATGCCCGCCGGAGAAATTCGGACCAAATTCAAGGGCCGGCCCGCCGGAGAAATGTTTGTACGGGTCGAACAGCCCCGCGGCGAACTGTTTTACTACATCAAGGCCAACGGCACTAAGCATTTGGAGCGGCTCAGGATCCGGACGCCGACATTTGCCAACATCCCCGCTTTGCTCGGCATGCTGCCGGGCATGTGGCTTTCGGATGTGCCGGTGGTGGTCTTATCCATTGATCCGTGCATTAGCTGTACGGAAAGGTAAATGGAGGTATGTGCCGGTGTTTCAAATGATGCCCAATATACTCAAAAATCTGTTTTTTCCCAAAGCCACACGGCGCTATCCCCGGGTGGTACGATCGCCTTTTGAAAGCAGCCGGGGAGCG
>JASFGN010000205.1:0-6035 GCA_050123735.1 Desulfobacterales bacterium
TGCATCTTCGTAAACGTGTACTGGTGACCGGCGGGGCCGGGTTTCTGGGTTCGTTTCTGTGTGAACGCCTTTTGAAAGAGAATTGCGATGTGGTGTGTGTCGATAATTTTTATACCGGCACCAAACGCAATATTATCCAGCTGTTGGGCAACCCTTACTTTGAACTGGTGCGGCATGACATCACCTTTCCGCTTTATCTGGAAGTCGATGAAATCTTTAATTTTGCCTGTCCGGCATCTCCGATTCACTACCAAAACGATCCGGTCCAGACCACCAAAGTCAATGTCCACGGGTCCATCAATATGCTCGGACTGGCCAAGCGCACGCAAGCCAAAATTTTGCAGGCGTCTACCTCCGAAGTCTACGGTAACCCCGCCGTTCACCCCCAGACAGAGGATTATTGGGGCAACGTGAATTGCGTTGGCATTCGGTCTTGCTATGATGAAGGTAAGCGATGTGCCGAAACGCTTTTTTTTGATTATTATCGCCAGCACAACCTCGATATTCGGGTCGTCCGGATTTTCAACACCTACGGGCCCCGCATGCACCCCAATGACGGTCGGGTGGTCAGCAATTTTATTTTGCAGGCCCTTCGGAATAAAGATATTACGGTCTACGGTGACGGGCGCCAAACGCGATCTTTCTGCTATGTTGATGATATGATCGAAGGTGTCATCCGAATGATGGATGCCCCCGATGGATTTACCGGACCGGTGAATTTAGGTAATCCGGAAGAGTTTACGATTCTCGAGCTGGCCGAAATGATTATAGCGCTCACGCGGTCCGATTCGAAGATTGTTTTTAAGCCCCTTCCTCAGGACGACCCCCTGCAGCGCAAACCGAACATCGGGTTGGCCAAAACAAAATTAAATTGGGAACCGCAGGTACAATTAGCGGCAGGGCTGAAACAGACCATCGATTACTTCAGGGCCCTGATATGAAAATCACAAACCTGCAAGCATCTGGGAGGAGACGTTGATGAAACGTGCATTGATAACCGGAATTACCGGTCAGGACGGTGCCTATCTGGCCGAATTCCTGTTGAACAAAAATTATGAGGTCCACGGGATCAAACGTCGGGCTTCTTCTTTTAATACGGCACGGGTGGATCATTTATACCAAGATCCCCATGATGAAGACGTGCGCTTTTTTATGCATTATGGGGATCTGACCGACGCCACCAACCTGATTCGCATCATCCAGGAAGTCCAGCCGGATGAAATCTATAACCTGGCGGCGCAGAGCCATGTGATGGTTTCTTTTGAGACACCGGAATATACCGCCAACGCAGACGCCCTCGGCACGTTGCGGTTGCTGGAGGCGATCCGTATCCTGGACCGGATCGATAAGACGCGCTTTTACCAGGCTTCGACCTCCGAGCTCTACGGACGGGTCAAAGAGACACCCCAAACCGAAACCACTCCGTTTTATCCCCGTTCCCCCTATGGCGTGGCCAAACTTTATGCATATTGGATTACGATTAATTACCGCGAAGCATACGGCATGTATGCCTGCAACGGTATATTGTTCAACCACGAATCCCCTATTCGGGGTGAAACCTTTGTTTCGCGCAAAATTACGCGTGCCATGGCGCGTATTAGCAAAGGCTTGCAGAAAAAGCTTTACATCGGTAATCTTGACGCGCGCCGGGATTGGGGCCACGCCAGAGATTATGTCGAAATGCAATGGTTGATGCTTCAGCAGGATCAGCCCGATGACTACGTGATCTCAACCGGCGAGCAGCATTCGGTGCGAGAATTCATTGAAATGGCGGCCAAAGCTGCCGGCATTTCCATTCGTTGGGAAGGGCGGGGGCTTGACGAAAAAGGGATTGATGCCAACAGCGGAGATGAGCTGGTCTGCATTGACCCCCGCTATTTTCGTCCGACCGAAGTGGACACCCTGCTGGGCGACAGTTCCAAAGCCCGAAGGCAGCTGGGCTGGGTACCCAAAACCACCTTTTCGGAATTGGTCAAAGAAATGGTGGCCATGGACCTGTTGGAGGCTGAAAAAGACGAGCTGTGCCTGCAGGAGGGCTTTCAAACGTTCAAGCAGTCTGAATAGGTCTGTCGCGAACAATAAGGGCGATGAACACAGATGAATGACGCCATAGCGACTATTGCCGGTTCCGAGAAGCAGCCCGGAGCACTTCCCCGGGATGCGCGTATCTTTTTGGCCGGACATCAGGGCATGGTCGGCTCTGCGATCTACCGCTGTTTGAAAGCGCAGCAGTATACGAATATTATCACACGGCCCCATCAGGAATTGGATCTTGTCGATCAAGCCGCGGTGCGCCAATTTTTTGCAGGTGAAAAAATGGATGCGGTTATTTTGGCCGCCGCCAGGGTCGGCGGTATTCAGGCCAACAACACCTATCGGGCCGAGTTTATTTTTGAAAATATCATGATCCAGACCAATGTCATTCACGAGGCCTATCGGTCCGGTGTCAAGCGCTTGCTGTTTCTGGGTAGTTCCTGCATATATCCGAAATATGCTGAACAGCCCATGCGCGAAGAGCAACTTTTAACCGGTGTTCTGGAGTCCACCAACGAGCCCTATGCCATTGCCAAAATTGCCGGCATTAAGTTGTGTGAATCTTACAATCGTCAGTACGGCACCCATTACCGTTCGATCATGCCCACCAATCTATACGGGCCCAATGATAATTTTGACTTGGAAAACTCGCATGTCTTGCCGGCCATGATCCGCAAGTTTCATTTAGGCAAACTTGCATCTCAGAAAAACTGGCAGCAAATAAAAAAGGACGAAGATGTTTACGGGCCTATTTCGCCTGATTTTAAAGAAAGATTAAAGGCGATTGCAGAGGCAAAGCCCGATAGCTCCGGTCTGCCACCCGCCATTGAACTATGGGGGAGCGGTCGACCGAAACGCGAATTTTTGCATGTCGATGATCTGGCAGCTGCCTGCTTGTTTGTGAATAATTTGGCTGATGACGTTTATGCATCGGGTTGTGCATCATCAGATTTGCAGACACGCTCGACCGCACAGAGGATACCCGCGGATTCGGAAGAATCTGATCTCGCCGATCGAAACCGGGTGTCCCACATCAATGTGGGCAGTGGTAAAGATATTCGTATCGCCGAGCTGGCTCAAATCATCCAGGCGGTTGTCGGCTATGAAGGCGCCGTCCGCTGGAACACTGCCAAACCGGACGGTACCCCGCGGAAATTGCTGGATATCACCCGCATAACGCAACTGGGATGGACACCCCGCGTCGGTCTGAATGAAGGCATAAAACGAACCTATAGCTGGTATTTGGCGCGATCGGGATTAGCTTAAAGCTGGGGGGAACACTGCCCATCAATGCAAGATATTTTAACGGCGCCAGCCGCGACTGGATCCGGATATTTCCGGCGACGACCGCTCAGAGGGTTTTTTCCCGAGGTCTGATAATGATGTTATCTGAGTGCGCGGCAGCCTGAACGTGAACCGCTCGAAAAGATCGGTGCGGTCAAGTGGGTCTACCTTAAGAAAAGGAGGATAAATGCAGATTATTGATGCCCGGAAAACGATACAAATTCTATTTGTCGGACTTATGGTGGTAATGCTTATGGCAGTCGCTGGTTGTGCATCCAATAAAAAGGATAAGACGGTTACGGCACCGTCGGTTGAAGGCTCCGGGGTCCCGGCTTTATACTATGATTTTGGCGATGTTCTGGTTCCCAGGGAGCTCAAGGTCGATAAAAAATCTTCGTTTATCTATCAAACCGAGGGTTTCTCTGCCGGTGTTCTGGTCCTAAAGGGCCGGATTGACTCCAGCTCTTTGATTTCGTTTTTTGATAGAAACATGGCCAAGGACAACTGGCAGATGATCAGCTCATTTAAATCTGATCGGACCATGTTGCTGTTTCAAAAAGCGCACCGCTGGTGCGTGATGAATATCAATGATGAAACCTTTAATACCTATGTCGAAATCTGGGTGGCCCCGACGACGAAAGGCAGCGCATCCGGTTTGCTGGAATAAAAAACGGATCATCTTGCCAAAACTTAAGGGCCGGCACGGCGCTTGGCGCTGAGGGGCCTTTGCGGGTAAAAAATGCAATCATGACGAACGTATCCTATCAAAACAAAAACATGATTCTGGGTGTCAGCGGCGGCATTGCGGCCTACAAAAGCGTGGAGATTCTCAGACGTTTAATCCAGGCCGGAGCCAGCGTGCGGGTCATTATGACCCGAAGTGCCCAATGGTTTGTGGGGGCGCTAACCTTTGAAGCCCTTTCGGGTCAACCGGTTTTCAAAGATATGTTTGCCGATGACCATGAGGCTTCGATTCGGCACATTGATTGGGCTCAGGCGGCCGATGGGGTCATCATCGCACCGGCTACCGCCAATACGATTGGAAAACTGGCCCACGGTATTGCCGATGACCCCCTGAGCACGTTTATGCTGGCCGTAACGGCCCCGGTGCTGATTTGCCCGTCAATGAACAGCCACATGTACGCAAGCAAAGCGGTTCAGCGAAATCTTGACACTCTCAGGTCTGATGGATATTTTGTATTAGATCCCGGATCCGGCGAGCTTGCTTGCGGCACCACCGGCCCGGGAAGACTCCCCGAACCAGACGTCATTGTTGATCGATTTCTCGGTTGCTTTGCACCCGGTGACCTGGCCGGAAAGAAAATCGTCGTCACTGCCGGTCCCACCATCGAACCCATTGATCCGGTCAGATTCATCAGCAACCCTTCATCCGGAAAAATGGGTTATGCCATTGCCCGGGCAGCAGCGCAGCGGGGTGCTGACGTTGTCCTCATTACCGGCCCCACGCATCTGCCAGACCCGGTTAATGTGAGCATGATACGGATTCGCACAACGGCTGAAATGGCCAAGGCCGTATTTCAAGAGTTTGAAAGTGCAGATGTGGTTGTCAAAGCAGCAGCCGTTTCAGATTACAGACCGCAGCAGAGTGTCGATCATAAGATTAAAAAAGGCAAGAACGAATGGGTCCTGCCGCTCAAACAGAACCAAGATATCCTGCGGACCCTGGGCCGAAAAAGGACACACCAGGTGCTGGTTGGCTTCGCGGCCGAAACCAGAGATCTGGAACGAAGCGCCACTCAAAAACTGGCTGAAAAAAAACTGGATATCATCGTCGGCAACCTGGTGGGGTCTCCTGATTCCGGTTTTGCAGCCGATACCAACACGGTTACGTTTTTCTTTAAAGACGGTACCAAAGAAGTATTGCCATCAATGGAAAAACAGGCGGTTGCGCATATCCTGCTGGACCGGATTGTTGAAAAAGCGCTGCCGGCTGCAACCAAATAAAAAGGACTCGAAACGATTAGCTCTGGGTTGTCGTGGCCTCAAGATTTCAAATAATTGAATCGATCGATGCGCTGAGCCATTCCCTTCAGCGGCTCTCCCGAAGCGGACTTCGTGGATTTGATTGCCATCCCGACAGTCTTGCAAAACTGTCTGCCTGGGGTGCACCGCCGCAAAAGCAGCGTGAAACCCTGACGGATATTCGCGTGGAATTGGGCGATTGCCGGCGTTGCAGGCTTGCACAGCATCGCCGTAACATTGTCTTCGGTTCCGGCAGTCCAACAGCAAAACTCGTATTTGTGGGCGAGGGGCCGGGCCTTGATGAAGATCAACAGGCGGAGCCATTTGTGGGACCGGCCGGGCAGCTGCTGACCAAAATCATCGGCGCCATAAATCTTTCCCGTGACCAAGTTTATATAACCAATATCGTTAAATGCCGCCCGCCCCGTAACCGCAATCCGCGACCTGATGAGATTCAGATCTGTTTTCCTTTCCTGGACCGACAGATCGACGTCATTGAGCCGATTTTTATCTGCGCACTGGGATCGGTTGCGGCGCAAACACTCTTGAATACACCCGAACCGATATCCAAACTAAGAGGTCGATTTTACGACTACAGGGGGGTCAGGCTGCTGCCAACTTACCACCCGGCTTATTTACTCCGCAATGCCGAAAAGAAAAGGGCGGTTTGGGAAGATATGAAAATGCTCATGAAGGAATATCCCTATGAAGCCTAAAGCGACGATCGTCATCCT
>JASFGN010000206.1:0-6029 GCA_050123735.1 Desulfobacterales bacterium
CAGGACAAAGCGCTTAAAATCCTGATAGGCTGCATAGGGTTGCTGCGGCATTGGAAAACCCGGTCTTTCAGACTGAAACTTATCCATGATGCGCATCACCTCGGTTTCGCCCAGCTTGCGCATGAGATCCAGCGGCCCCTGGCGGAATCCCAGTGCCACCTGACAGCCGAAGTTCAGGTCTTCTCTGGTACCGATGCCGCGGTCGATGATATCAAAGGATTGGGAAAAAAGAATGCCCAGCAGGCGATCCCGAACGGTTGCCTTAATCTCTTCGGGGACCGCAACCGGGCTGCCCGGCCGGTGGGTCAGCCAGCGGTCCACGGATGCCAGAATGCCTGCGGGTTGATAATGCGCGCCTTCTTCCATCTGCAGGCTGTTGGTTTCGATAATGATCGGGTTGCCGTTGGCCAGGTTCAGCACGAAAAAGGGCCCCGCAAATACGAATTCCTCGGCCACCTTATCGATCTGGCTGGCCGTTGCGCCCGTCAGCAGGTAGGCCGATTCATTGCACCAGTTGTCAAACACGCGGTCCAGCACGAAACAGATCGCATTATCGGTAATTATGGGGGCTTTGCCGGTTTTGGCAAAAAACCAGAACAGATAATCCAGTGTTTCCTGACTGCCTTTTTCCCAGGCAATGACTTCAACCGGCAGACTGCGCCAGGCGGGCGCGAAAAAGTGGGTTATGGAGGTGCGTTCCGGTTTTTGCATGTTCTGAAATATCCTGTCGGCCGGTATCGAGGAGGTGTTGGAGGTGATAATGGTGTCATCGCCGACAATACTTTCAACGGTTTCAAATATTTTCTGTTTAAGCGGAATGGCTTCGGTGGCGGCTTCAATCACCAGTTGGCAATTTTTGATCTGCTGATAATCGGTTGTGTAGACAATATTCTCGCGCACGGCTGCCGCGCGCTCGGGCTTCATCTTTTTTTTCTCGATGGCTTTTTCGGTGTAGCCCACGATGCGTTGCTCTGCCAGTTTGAGGGGCTTTTCGATCACATCCACCAGGTACAGCTTGCTGTCCGGCAGCGCGCTTTTGAGATAATAGCCGATATCCGGGCCGATGGTTCCGGCCCCGATCACGGCGATTTCAGTCGGCAGGGGGCGGGCGGGCTCGATCAGCAAAGGGTTTAATGTCGAGCGATAAAGCTTTTTTACAGCATCCATAGTGAACTTTCCTTTCTTTGAAAGATTAAAAAAGGATAAGCGATCTCAAAAATGCATCATTCACGGAATTCTTTTGCAAAACTGTTAAAGACTCTGGATAAATTGCTTGACACGTTTTTGTATACCGTATACAAAAGTGTGTCAAGCCAGTAATCGTGCTCATTTCCGAAAAGATCGCGGTTTCGATCACTACCTTGCCATTTCATAATGATCCGCCACAAATGACATCAAAGCAAAAGATATTTGAACCTGTTTTAAAAATAGTCAATCACGTCCATGGGCGCCTTTCCGGGTAGGGCGGATAAGATGTATTTTTAAAACAGGTTCTAAAACCGGGAGGGACAAATCATGAAAGTTCTGGTCAGTGACAATCTCGGAGAAGCGGGCATTAAAATGTTTGAAGCGGAGCCGGGTTTTGAGGTGGACGTCAAAACCGGTCTCGAACCCGATGCGCTCAAAGCCATCATAGGTGATTATGATGCACTGGTGATTCGCAGTGCCACCAAAGTCACTGAAGACCTGCTCCAAGCAGCTAAAAATCTCAAGGTGATCGGAAGGGCCGGAATCGGCCTGGATAATGTGGATATACCGGCGGCCACCAAAAGGGGAGCCCTGGTAATGAACACCCCGACCGGCAATGTGATCACCACTGCCGAGCACACCATCGCCATGATGATGGCTCTGACGCGCAACATACCCTGGGGCACCGCAACGCTCAAGGATGGCAAATGGGAAAAAAAGAAACTCCAGGGTCGCGAGATCTACAATAAGGTGCTCGGCGTCATAGGATTCGGCAAAATAGGATCCATTGTTGCCGACCGGGCGCGCGGTTTAAAGATGCAGGTCATTGTTCACGACCCGTATATCCCGGCCGAGATAATTGAAAAGGCCGGCTTTGAAGCCGTCTCCGTTGAAGATCTGTACGCGCGGTCGGATTATATTACGGTGCATGTGCCCAAACTCAAAGACACCCTGGGGCTGCTCGACAAGAAGGCATTCGATCAGATGAAAAACGGGGTCATGATCATCAACTGCGCCCGCGGTGGTATCGTCTCAGAATCCGACCTCAACGAAGCACTCAAATCCGGCAAGGTGGCCGGTGCCGCCCTGGATGTATTTGAGACCGAGCCTCCCGGAATTTGCCCGCTCTTTGAAATCGACCGGGTCATTTGCACGCCCCATCTGGGGGCCTCGACCCTGGAAGCCCAGACCAATGTGGCCGTGATGGTGGCCGAGCAGATCATTGCCTATCTGCGAGATGGCACGGTGATCAATGCCGTGAATGTGCCGGCGGTCAGCGGTGATTTACTTGAGAAATTGAACCCCTATTTAACGCTTGCCGATCGCATGGGCTGCCTGCTGGCGCAGTTGAGCCGGGGCGCGATAAAAGAAGTGCTGATCGAATATGCCGGTGTTTTTGATGATCTGGACCTGTCTCCGGTCACGACTGCCGTATTAAAAGGACTGATGACACCCATGATCAAAGACGATGTCAACTTCGTCAATGCCCAGCTGCTAGCCAAGGAGCGCGGGATTAAAGTGACCGAATCCAAGATTGCCGAATCTGAGGAATACGTTAATCTGATAACCGTACGGGCCGTATCCGATCAGGATGAAAACGTTGTCGCCGGGACGATATTCGGCCGCAAAAATCCGCGGGTTGTCAATATCAACAATTTCCGGCTGGAGCTGGAGCCGATTGATCGGTTTATTTTGATTCATAATCATGATAAGCCGGGGGCCATCGGCAGCATCGGAACATTGCTGGGCGACAACCTCATCAACATCAGCCGCATGCGGGTGGGGCAGGAGGAAGGCTCCGATAAGACAATGATATTTTTGCGCACCGACACACCGATTCCGGAAGATGTCATCGAGAAAATAAAGGAATTGCCGCTGATCATCAGTGTGGCCGCTTTTGAATTATAACGTGTTGCCCTTCGACTTCGCTCAGGGTGAACTGCGTGCTTCAGTTTGCAGGCGGCCAGCGGCCAGTGGCCAGAGGCAGGTAACCGACAGCCAGAAGCATATGGATATTGGTGAGGGCTAATTGCAGCTGATACGTTTTTAAATATTTTAAAGGATCTGAACATTGAGCAAAACCAAAAGACAATTACTGCTGGGCAATGAAGCCATCGCGCGCGGTCTGATCGAAAACGGATGTGCGATTGCAACCTCTTATCCGGGAACGCCGGCCTCCGAGATTCTGGCCGCGGTGGCCTATTTTCAAAACCGGGAATCGCTTTGCATGCACACCCAATGGGCGGTCAACGAAAAAATTGCCTTCGAGGTGGCCTATGCCGGCTGCCAGGCGGGTTTAAGGGCCGCGGTCAGCATGAAGCAGGTGGGCCTGAATGTCGCTTCCGACCCGCTCATGAGTGCCGCCTACCTGGGGACCAAGGGCGGATTTGTGCTCATCAGCGCCGATGACCCCGGACCTCATTCTTCGCAAACCGAGCAGGACAGTCGTCTGATGGCCATGTTTGCCAAAATCCCGGTGCTGGACCCGGATTCCCCCCGCCAGGCCAAAGAAATGATAAAGATGGCATATGCGCTATCCGAAGCATATCTGACGCCCGTGATGGTGCGGCCCACCACCCGGGTGTGCCACTCGCGTCAGGATATTGCGCTGGGGGCCATTCAATCATGCAAACGTGAGGTTAAATTCGAAAAAAATCCGGCCCGCTGGGCGGCCACGCCCAAATTTCGGCTGCAGCTGCACAAGGAGCTGGAGGAAAAACTGGCCGCCATTGCCGGATACCGGCCGACCGCCCCCAAAAAGCTGAACCCGAAGGCCAGATCCAGGAAGGCCATCATTGCTTCCGGGGTGGCCGCCGCGCATACCAAAGATATTTTAAAGGAATTGAAAATCTGGTCGAAGATCCCCTTTTACCAGGTCTTTCAGCCCTTTCCGTTGCACAACCGCTTTATCAATCAGATGATTGAGACCTATGAGGACATTCTGGTCATCGAAGAGACCATGGGCGTCATCGAAATGCAGCTGGCCGACCGCTACCGGGTGAAAGGCAAGAATTCCGGTGCGGTGCCGCGGGTCGGCGAGCTGAGTCCGGAAAAGATTCAGCAAATCGTCAGCGATTTTGCCGGGCTTGAATCCGAGGTTTATGCGATCAAATCACCGCCGGGCCGCCGGCCGACGCTGTGCCCGGGATGCCCGCACCGGGCCAGTTTTTTTGCCATCAAAAAAGCCGCTCCGCGGGGGATCTACACCAGTGACATCGGCTGCTACACCCTGGGCCTTAATATGGGGGCCGTTGACACGGTCCTGTGCATGGGGGCCGCCATCAGTCAGGCCTGCGGATTTTACCACGCCTATAAGAATGAGAAAAAACGGCCGGACATCGTGGCCACCATCGGGGATTCGACCTTTTTTCACGCCGGCGTGCCGGCGCTGATCGATGCGGTCGTCCAGAATGTGGGGTTTGTGCTGGTGATTCTGGACAATCGCACCACCGCCATGACCGGCAACCAGCCCACGCCGGCCAGCGGCCACGGGGCCTGCGGCGAGGAAACCCGGACCGTTGATCTCCGCTCGCTGGTCGAAGGCTGCGGCGTCAAATTTTTGCGCGAGGCCGACCCCTACGCGGTCAAAGACTTTATCGCCCTGCTCAAGGAAGCCGTGCAGTACAGCCGTAAAAACGGGCCGGCCGTGGTGATCTCCAAATATCCGTGCGTGCTGCACCGGGCGCGGCAGGGCGGATCCGGCGAGTATATACCGGTGGAAGTCAGCGCTGACTGCGACGGCTGTGGCTATTGCATCAAGCATTTTGAATGCCCGGCCCTGATTTATCATGACGAAGATAAAGATGCCAAGCATGTCAGCATCGATCCGATCCTGTGCACCGCCTGCGGCGTGTGTCTGAACGTCTGCCCCAAAGGGGCCTTCGTACCCAAAAGCTAGCGATGGCATCCTGCGGTTTGGGAGAAAAAAAGGTTTTTTCGGCGATTGTAAATATAAAAGCAGTTATTCGTTATTTGTTATTCGTTATTGGAAACCAGTAATTGTCGTTTCAGATATCTTTATCGGTCAAAGAATAACCAATAACTGATAACTATTAACTGCGAGCGAGGAAACGATGAGCAAATCGATCAAACAGCAAATCCTGATCAGCGGCGTGGGCGGCCAGGGGGTCTTATTTATCACGGGTATTTTAGCCGAAGCCGCCATCAGTAAAGGACTGCCGGTTTTTACCTCCGAAACCCACGGCATGGCCCAGCGCGGCGGAACGGTGGTCTCGCATTTTAAAGTGGGGGATTTTTCGAGCCCCTTGATCCGGCCGTTTCAGGCGGACGGATTGCTGGTTTTAAAGGACGAAAATATCGCCCAGCACGGCTCATTTTTAAAATCCGGCGGCTGGGCGGTGGTCAACAGCAGCACCGATATGAATATCAACAACAACACCACCGCCAGCGCCGTGGATGCCGACCGCCTGGCCCAGGAAATCGCCAACCCCAAATCGCTCAATTTAATTGTGCTGGGCCTGGCGCTGGCGCGGGCCGGACGGAGAGGCAAAGACCGCATCGACCTGTTTTGCTCCCTGGCGGACGTCAAAAAAGTCCTGAAAAAAAGATTCGGCAGCCGCAAAAAGCTGCTGGACGCCTCCCTGCTGGCATTGCAGGCCGGCACACAGGCATACAGGAAATAACACAACCGACCTCATGGTTAACCGGCCCCGCGATAATTATTGAATTCGAACTTCGGAATGTGGAATTCGGAAATTATCTTTCTTCGGATTCAAGCGCTGAGAAACTGTCAATTGAGTAGAAGAAGAGAAAAGAAAAGAAGTAAGAAGAGAAGTGGGGTCGGACCAATCGGAAGTGCGGAAGTGGGAAGTGGGAAGTGC
>JASFGN010000207.1:0-6028 GCA_050123735.1 Desulfobacterales bacterium
ATACGGCGCATGGCTCAAGGCACAAGGCCAATGAAAAAAAAATGCCTTAGACTGGTATCAAAACTGAATTACCATTTAGTTATGCCCATGGATGAGAAGTCCTTTCGATGAGCAAAAGGAAGTAAACTGGGTCCGAAACCAAATAAAATTTAGTTGTGACCATCAACGAGAAATTCTTTCGATGAACAAAAGAATGTAAACTGGGTTCGAAACCAAATAAAATTTAGTTGTGACCATAAATGAGAAATTTTTTCGATGAGCAAGGCCGCACAAGGGTTTCAACCCGAGGCGTACTTAAAGTACGTCGAGAGCTGAAACCCGCGGAGAACGCGGCTCATCGGAAAAAGGTCCATTTAGGGGCACAACTAATGTTTGAAGGAGCGTTGGCCGGTATACACCATCGTCGCACCCGCCTCGTTGCAGGCCTCGATGGACTGATAATCGTTTCCCGAGCCCCCGGGTTGAATGACCGCTGTAATCCCCTCACGAAGTCCCACATCCACACCATCTCGAAAAGGAAAAAAGGCATCGCTGACCATAGCAGCACCGATGAGCCCGCCTTTCTCTGAAGCGACCTGAGCATCAATGGCCGATTTTTTATCCGCATCGGTCAGTTCATTGTAGGGTATACCGTGGTTTTCATAACAGTACCGATCTGCCAGTTTGCGATAGGCTTTATCTCTGGCAATTTCGGCTACCCCCACCCGATCTTGTTCGCCGGTACCGATGCCCACTGTAACCTCATCTTTAACATAGATGACTGAATTGGAGGTGATCCCGGATTCCACCAGCCAGCCAAAAAGCAGGTCATTGTATTCTTTATCAGTGGGTTCACGCTTAATTTTGTACTGCTGGCCTTTGTACTCGCACCCGGCCAGTCTGAGGTCTTCTTTTGAACGGGTGGTGGGCACGAAGGACCACTGGGCAATAATACCGCCGTCAATCAGGCTCTTGAATTCAACACATCTTTTCCCCACAAAAGATTGCAGGCGTTCGATATTACTGATTTTAATCACGCGCAAATTGGGTTTTCGGGCAAAAACGTCCATCACACCCTGCTCAAAATCGGGTGCCACTACCACTTCGGCATATTGCTGGGTGATCGCCTCAGCGGTATCCATATCGACAGGCTGGTTAACAGCGATACAACCCCCAAAAGCAGCAACCCGATCCGCCATATTGGCTTGGAGATAGGCATCGACCAGGGCATCGGCCCGGGCCACGCCGCAGGGATTGTTGTGTTTGACGATGACCACGCTGGGTTTATCCACGAAATAACGTAAAATGTTGAGCGCGTTATCCGCATCGGTCAAATTGGTCTTACCCGGATGTTTGCCGGACTGCAGCAGCTCGATATCGGATGCCAGATATTGTCCGGGTTGAATGGTTTCGGTTTCCCCCAGCACCAGATTGCCGTTGACCAGCCTGTACAAAGCGGCTTCCTGACCGGGATTTTCTCCGTAACGCAACCCCTTTTGAACGTCATCGACAACCCAAACCACTTTCTCGTAAAAAAGGGTCTGGCGATTGTCTGTATCGATAAAACTGATTTCCATATGGGGCGGAAAATGGTCATCCATTACGGTCCGATACATCTTTTTGAGGTCTTCAGCCATGCGATCACTCCTTATTTTCCAATTGATAACAATTTTTGACATCTTTGAAATGTTTTGATTTTAGGAAATCGGCAATCGTGCGATCATAGACAGCCGTGTGGTCAAAAGCTTTGCAGGCCAGCTGGAAACGAAGATCCAGGCTGGTTGCGCCCTGATTCGCTTTGAGATCCGCCAAAATCCTGGCGTAATCGGCAGGATCAACCACCGATGCCACCCGGATATAATTTTTGGCCGAAGCCCTGATCATACAGGGCCCACCGATATCAATGTTGCCCCTGGCCTGCTCTACGGTGACATCGGGCCGGGATATCGTTGCTTTGAAGGGGTATAAGTTGACCACGACCATATCGATGGGCACTGCGCCCGTGCGTTTCAGGTCTTCCTGATGCGCCTCGTTATAGGTCTCGGTCAGCAACCCCAGGTAAATTTTAAAATCCAGGGTTTTGACGAGCCCGCCCTGGGTTTCGGGCTGGCCGGTATAGTCTGCAACCTGCATCAAACAACCGTCAGCCGAATCGCCCAGAATTTCACGAATGCGTCCGAAGGTTCCACCGGTTGAATAAATCTGAATCTGAGGATTTATTGCTACCAGATTCGGAATAAACTGTTCAAGTCCGCTTTTGTCGGAAACACTGACCAGAATATTCTGTACCTTGACGAAATCATCTACCCTATCAACCACATTAATGCTCATTTTGGTCACCTCTTTCCTTCATATTCTGCTAAAAAGCGATTAAAAAAATCCTCCATGAAGGCATGACGTTCCCGGGCCCATTTGCGGCCGGCCACAGTCAGCATTCGCTCTTTGATTTTGCAGAGCTTGACCTTAAACTCACGGTAGCCGGTATCATCAACAGAATAAGGCTGCGATTTTTCAGCATCCAGGTCAGGATTGTGCAACCGGGCGCCCAGTTCACCGGCAAAAAGAAAGGCGCGTGCCACCCCAACGGCGCCGATGGCATCCAGCTTGTCGGCATCAAACAGCACTTTGGCTTCGATGGTGACCGGTGAGTGTGGGTTGCGAAAGCGATGAGACCGTATACAATGAAGGATATTATCTTTCCGTTCTTTTGAGAACGGTAGTGAATTGACCAACGGTTCGGCCACTTGGGCACCTTTCTGTGCGTGGCAAACGGAACCGTTGGACGCATCCTGCACGGCTCGCCCGATATCGTGCAGGTAGGCGGCTGCGCCCAACACATCCATGTCTGCGTTTTCAGCCGGCCCTATCATTTCACACAGCCGAAATACCCTGAGGGTATGATCCCATCCATGACTGCCCGTAGATGCTTTGTCAAAGCATCTACGGGCAAAAACCTTGACCTGATCAAGTGCCCGCTCTGCTACCCTGCGGTCCGTTGTTTGGCCGTTTAATCTTTTTGTAAAGTCGCTTCTAGTATTTAGATCCTTTTTGTGCCGGAACATTCTAGTTTGGTTCTAGTATCGGATTATCGAATTTGGGGCAGTAACCGCTGCCGATCACTTCGGTTGACACCAGACTGAGAAGACATATCGCCCACCGATTTTTAATATATTGAAATTAATATAAATTTTATTGAAACAGGTGGGTTCGGCAAGGTGGAACAAAGACCGAATACCGCTGCCGACTGCCCGGACAGACGACGTTTGGGGTTGGCGGTCATCATTTTCAAGTAAGTGGACCATATACCAAATCGGAATCATCTTGCAAGAGCTTCTACGTTTAATTTTGTAATTTAATTTACAAGACGGGGCTGAAGCACCATTTAAATTTGTATAAATTCATACAAAAATCCTACAGGTAAATTCGATTTTGGATACCGGTAAACTTTTCAATGCAATGTGCCGATGAATGATGTGTGGCTGTGCCGGCATTCAATCTGCTGAGGTGAATAGCGATTTGCAGGAAAAAAATTATATATCCATCAGAAATTCCCAGATTAATTATTATAAAGACGTTGGACTGTATTATCTGGAAAACGGTTCTTTTGTTTTGTACAAGCCACCGGGCATATTGATGGCGGACTTGCGCCTGAAGCAAGAACGGCATCCTTCCGAGCTCTACATCCGCAGAAAAGACCGTATGATTGCCATAAAGGAGCTGCAGGCCAGTTTTAACCGGCATATTTTCGACAGTATCAAAAAGGGCAACGTGGTAGCAGTCAAATCCACCCTCTGCCATCTGGTGGAAGAAACCTTGCGGGAAGCCCGCAGTGGTACCTTGCAGGTATTGCCCGAAACAGTTGATACCCTGGTCAGCGGATACTCGAAGAATCCTCAAATTTTAAAATCTTTTGCATCGATGTCATTTAAGGACTACAGTACCGTTATCCATTCGGTGAATGTGATGGCACTCATGCTGGGATTTTGCTTCTACTCGAAAAGATCATTAAAGGAGACCAAACGGCTGGGTTTAAGCGCCTTATTGCATGATGTCGGCAAAACCGAAATCCCCGATAGCATTCTCAAAGCGCCGCGAAAATTGTCTGCCAAAGAATTTAAGGTCATGAAGCGTCACCCTAAACTGGGAGAATTTCTCATTAAAGTAAAAAGCGGCATTGACGGCGGTATTGCACGCGGTGCCGGTGAGCATCATGAAAAACTGGATGGCAGCGGCTACCCCAAGGGCACAAAGGAAATATCGTATGTCGGTCAGGTGCTGGGCATCATCGATTGCTATGAGGCCTTAACCAACGAAGAACGGCCATACCGCAGGGCTAAAAGTCCGCTGGACGCCCTGAAAACAATCAAAACAGATGTGGAAGCCGGAAAATTTGACCGCAAAATTTTTGAAAAGTTCTGTTATAGTCTCATCTGAGTTTGCAGCCAGAATACCCCGTTTTTCCAATTCATGCTTGTCAGCAGGTACATTTTTCAGGTATTTAGATGTCAGATGTCGGAGGACCGAGGTCAGATGACAGAAGACAGATGATATAACCGCAAGAAAAAGGGAACTATCTGTGCTTTATTTTCTGACCTCTGTCCTCTGAAAATTGACACCCGACACCGGACATCCCGCTATTTAATACCTGAACTCGAAAAGTATAATTCAATACAATGATTACAAAGGTAAAATCGTGGCCCGTATTTCCCGCCTTGAGACGAATTTTAAATATCATACTCGTATTGTCATGTGCATCCACTTGCTTGCAGTGCCGATCGCTGCCCTATTATGAACAGGCCATCGACGGTCAGATGCAGATTTTGCAGAAACGACAACCGATTTCCGATTTGATCGAAAATCCGCAAACACCAGCGAAACTGCGAAAAAAACTCTTATTGATCCAATCGGCAAGGGCGTTTGCTGAAAAAGAACTCCTGCTGCCGGCCAATGATCATTATTTAAGTTATGTGGAGCTGAATCGGCCCTATGTCGTCTGGAATGTATTTGCCGCCCCCGAATTTTCACTGACACCTGAGAACTGGTGTTTTCCCATTGTGGGCTGTGTGGCCTATCGCGGCTATTTTAAGGAAGCTGATGCCCGGCGCTTCGGGGATGCGCTAACGCAAAAAGGGTTTGATGTGTACATCGGCGGCGCGATTGCTTACTCGACCCTTGGTTGGTTTGATGATCCCATCCTGAGCACCTTCATCAATTTAAGCGCTGCAGACACGGTTGCGTTGATATTTCATGAACTGGCCCATGGACTCCTCTACGTGCCGGATGATACCGCCTTTAATGAAAGCTTTGCCACCGCAGTCGAGCAGGAAGGTCTCAAGCGCTGGCAAATGTTTACCCGCCCATCTCAAGATTATGACGCCTGGCAGCGCAAGCGGCGCTACCGTCAAAAGTTCACTGCCCTGGTTTCAAAATATCGCAACCAATTGAAGGACCTGTATGAAAGTAAGCTGGCAACGAACGAGAAACGCAACCAAAAGGCAGCCATTTTCAACCGGATGCAGTCTGAATTCGAGGCCTTAAAGTTAAATCACCGCGAAATGGCTGTCTACAGTGACTGGTTTAACCGGCCGTTGAACAATGCGCAGCTGATCAGTGTAGCGACCTATCATGACTGGGTGCCGGCATTCGGCCAGATATTGTCAGATAGTAATGGTGATCTTGAAAAATTTTATGAACGCTGCCGACAGCTGGCAAAGAAAGAACCTCAGGAACGACATCGCATACTCAGCGGTTACCACCAGAATGCGCATACTGCTGAACATCGGACGGGCAACCTACGGTAACAGCCAGAATTTTTTGAATTTGTGCTCATAAAGGACCAACGGGGGTTGAAGATGGATTGAATGGTTGACGGACAACGCATTTTCAACTAAAATATTCAAAGATAGCAAACGAAAATTTTAAAGGATTTCAAACTATTTACAAAGATCTGAAGGCGGTTTTTGATGTATAACAAGTTTTTCGGTTTTAAAGAAAAACCCTTCAAACTGGTTCCGAATCCGGCTTATTTTTATTTAAGTAAAAGCCACGA
>JASFGN010000208.1:0-6026 GCA_050123735.1 Desulfobacterales bacterium
ATACCGATTTGTCTGCACCTGGATCACTGCAACGATGTTGAATTTTGTAAAGTGTGCGCCGATGCCGGATACACCAATATCATGATCGATGCCTCCAAGCAGGAATTTAACGAAAATATCCGGCAAACCAAAGCCGTCGTGGATTATTGCCACGCGGCCGGCGGCATCTCCGTAGAAGGAGAGCTGGGCACGGTTTCCGGGGTTGAGGATCAGGTAAGGGTGGCTGAGAGCGAGGCGGAGCTGTGTGATCCCGAACAGGCGCTGGCTTTTGTCGAGCAAACCGGAATCGATATTTTTGCACCGGCCATCGGCACCGCCCACGGGGTATACAAAACCAAAAATCCCAAACTCGATTTCGAGCGACTTGAAAAAATAGCCGCCTTAATCAACGGTCAGGAGGTGCGCGTGCCCCTGGTGATTCACGGTGGTACGGGTCTGCAACCCGATGTCGTCAAAAAGCTTATCTCTCTGGGCGGGTCCAAATTTAACGTTTCCACCGACCTGAAGCACACGCTGATCGATACCACCTACGACTATATATCAACGAATCGCGACGAGTATAATCCGGGCAAAATCGACGCGGCGGTCAACGAAGCCATCAAGGATAAGATTAAGTATTGGATTGAGTTGTTAGGCAGCGCAAACAAAGCCTAAAATCAGTCTTAAAAAATGCGTCTAACGCCCAATGGCTTTGTTGCAAACCGATTCAAAATGCTCGAATACTATCGTGTATGCTCCGCTTTTTAATCGGTTTGCGCCGCGCCCTTGGGCGTGATCCACAATTTTTAAGACTGATTTGTACAAATCAAATATTTCAGAATCACGAAGTCCTTCGGCCGGCAAATGGGCATCACCTTAACTTAAATGCAAGATCAAGTTTGGCGGCGGCTGATTTTAGGCGCTTATCTGCCGTCCATAAAGCGACGCCGGCCAGTTGAGCTGCAGCCAGGAGGTGAACATCCACGAAACCAATACCGGCTCCGATCAGTCGGTTCCGTTCGATAAAAAAAGAAATTCATTAATTATGCATATAAATCAATAAAAATATTGACGCAACGATTAACCGAATGGTGATACAGGGGAAGGAGAAGCCATGACAGAGCTGAAAGCCATATTCTGGGACCAGGACGGGGTGATCATTGACACCGAAAAGGATGGTCACCGGGTGGCCTTTAACAGGATGTTTAAAGAATCCGGCTACGATTTTGAGTGGGATGTGGACACTTACGGCGAGTTACTCCAGATCTCGGGCGGCAAAGAGCGCATGCGCCATTATTTCACCGAAAAGGGCATATTGCTGGAGGGGATACCCGAGAAAGACGATGAATTTTTACTGAGCCTGCACATAAAGAAGACCGCCATTTTCGTCGAAATGATCGAAAGCGGCATCCTGCCGCTCAGAGCCGGTGTCAAGCGGTTGATGCAGGAGGCCACGGCAGCCGGTCTGCGGCTGGGAGTCTGCACGACCGCCAATGAGCGTTCGGCCAATGCCATCGCCAAGGGCATGCTGGGGGATATCGACCTGGAGTTTGTCCTGGCCGGAGACGTGGTCGGCAAGAAAAAGCCGGATCCGGAGATTTATTTGCTGGCGCTGAAGAAAACGGGTCTATCACCCGATCAGTGCATCGTGATCGAGGACTCCCGCAACGGGCTGCTGGCGGCCCAGGCAGCCGGCATGCGGTCGGTGGCGACCACCAACATCTATACTGAAAATGAGGATTTGAGCCCGGCTTCGATTGTGGTGACCTCCCTCGGTGATCCCGGTGGCGAGAAGGGTGTGTTGAAGCAATCCGCCAGGCCCTTTGAATTTGGCGGCGTGCTGCATGCCGAACAATTGATCGAATTTTTTTCAGGTTTGACACAGAAATAGGGGATCAAAAATGATTATCGGCGTTCTAAAAGAAATCAAGGCTGACGAGAACCGTGTGGCGCTGTCACCCGGAGGGGTCGAGTTCTTGCGGCAAAACGGCCATTTAGTACTGGTGGAAAAAAATGCCGGCAAACCCAGTGGATTCAATGACGGCCTTTACGAGAAGGCCGGTGCGGAAATCGTAAAAAGACCCGAGTCGGTTTTCGGGCGCGCGGAGATGATATTGCGGGTCAAGGAGCCGCAGCCGTCAGAGTATAAATTTCTCAAGAAAGGCCAGATCTATTCTGCTTATCTTCATCTGGCAGCCTCTGAAGAGGTCACCCGGAGCATGCTAGACTCCGGAATGATCGGCATTGCCTATGAAACCATACAGAAGGATAACGGGTCCCTGCCGCTGCTCAAGCCCATGAGCGAAGTCGCCGGGGACATGGCGATTCAACAGGGGGCCAAATACCTTGAAATGGCTCAGGGCGGCCAGGGGGTTTTGCTCGGGGGCGTGCCGGGCGTTGATCCGGCCACCGTTGTGATTCTGGGCGGCGGTGTTGTCGGCATCAATGCCGCCAAGCTGGCCAGCGGCCTGGGAGCCAAGGTATACATACTCGATATCGACCTGATTCGCCTGCGATACTTGAGCGATGTGATGCCGGGTCATTGTATTACGCTGATGTCCAGCCCGGCAGCCATTCGCGAGGTGTTGCCCAAAGCCGACGTCGTCGTGGGAGCCGTGCTGGTTCCGGGCAGTAAAACGCCCGCTCTGGTTACCCGCGAGATGCTTAAAACGATGAAAAAAGGATCGGTTCTGGTGGATGTCTCCATTGATCAGGGCGGCTGTTTCGAAACATCCAAAGAAACCACCCATGCCGATCCAACTTACACGGTCGACGGCATCGTTCATTATGCCGTCAGCAACATGCCCGGAGCGCTTCCGCGGACATCGACCCTGGCACTGAACAATGCCACATTGCCGTATGCGGTCGAGATTGCCAATAAAGGCTGGAAAAACGCCATGCGTGAGAATCCTGAAATCAAACGGGGCGCCAATGTGGTGGAAGGTAAGGTGACCTACAAAGGCGTCGCAGATGCTTTTGGATTGAAACACGTTGATATCGACAAACTCATCTAAAGGCTATCCTTTAAAACGGATTAATGCAAAGGAGCGAGAAATGATTGTAGGCATTTTAAAAGAAATTAAGGCTGAGGAGAATCGTGTTTGTATGACGCCTGCCGGCGTGGAGGTTATGCGACAGAGCGGTCATGACGTCCTGGTTGAAAAAAATGCCGGCAGAGGCAGCGGATTTCCAAACAGCGCCTATAAAAATGCGGGTGCCGAAATCATCAACACCCCCAAAGAGATCTTTAAGCGCGCCAAGATGGTCATGCATGTCAAAGAGCCCCTGCCGGCCGAATATGACCTGATTCGCAAGGACCAGATTATTTTCACCTATTTGCATCTGGCAGCCGCTGAAGAATTGACCCGGGTGCTGATCAAAAGCGGTTCGATCGCAATTGCCTACGAAACCATTCAGAAACAAGATGGATCGCTGCCGCTGCTGACGCCCATGAGCGAGGTGGCCGGCCGCATGGCGATCCAGCAGGGCGCCAAGTATCTTGAAATGGCCCACGGCGGCCATGGGGTATTACTGGGCGGCGTACCCGGCGTTGATCCGGGCACGGTGGTCATCATCGGCGGTGGTGTGGTGGGCACCAATGCCGCTAAAATGGCCTGCGGTTTGGGCGCCAAGGTCTATATTCTGGACATGAACCTGGAGCGCCTGCGTTACTTGAGTGATGTGATGCCCAGCAACTGCTTTTTGCTGATGTCCAAACCGACCACCGTGCGTCGGCTTATCATGGAGGCTGATGTGGTCGTCGGTGCCGTGCTGATACCGGGCGCCAAAGCGCCCCGGTTGATCACCCGCGAAATGCTGAAAACCATGAAAAAAGGTGCGGTGCTGGTGGATGTGGCCATCGATCAGGGCGGCTGCTTCGAGACCTCCAAAGCGACCACGCATGGTGAGCCGATTTACGAAGTTGAGGGCGTGGTCCATTACTGCGTGGCCAATATGCCCGGTGCTGTTCCCAAAACGTCCACTCTGGCGCTGACCAATGCGACCCTGCCGTATGCGGTGGAGATTGCCAACAAAGGCTGGAAAAAGGCCATGCAGCAAAACCCTGAAATCAAGTACGGGGCTAACGTGGTTAAAGGCAAGGTCACCTATGAAGGGGTTGCCGAGGCGTTTGGGCTGGAGTTCACCCAAATCGAGAAGCTCATTAAATAAGATAAGTTTCAGGTGTCAGGTTTCAGGAAACTGCTTACAGAGAACCGCAGAACGCCGAACAAGGAATAACGAATGTCGAAGGCTAAGAAAACTTCTTCAATCGAAATTCCGTGTTCGACGTTCGATATTCAAAACATGAAAATTGCTTGGAAGTAGGGTGGTCCTCTATGGCTGCCATAAGCCAGTTGACCACCCTGAACTTTTGAACGCTGAACCCAAATTTATAAAATAAATTTGCAAGAAGGAGATTGTAATGAAAAAGGAATTGAAAGACTGGTTTGTGCCATGGCTGTTTACGTCAAGAGAGTATAATGTCGGCATTTTAGATCAGGCAATGGCCAACCCAGGCCATGCCCGTCTAATGCTCAATGAGAACCCCATCGAGCCCTCGCAGAAGGTCATCGAGGCAGTGATTGAATCCCTTCGACACGGCAACTGGTATCCTGACAGTTTTTTGAGGTTGCGAACAAAGATTGGAGCCATGTACGATCTGGGTCCGGACAATGTGGCGCTGTGCAACGGCTCATCGGAGACCATCGACGCGATGATGCGGGTATTTTTGCAGCCAGGAGATGAATTTCTGCTGTCGACACCTACCTTTGAGCTGTTTCCACCGCGGGCGGAGCTTTGTAATGCGAAGGTGGTTCAGATTCCAGTCAGGGAAGAAGACCTGCAGTATGATGTAGATGGCATGCTCAACGCGATCAACGAGCGCACGAAACTGATATTGATCATCAACCCCAACAACCCCACCGGGGTGTTTATCGACGATGCAGATTTGATTCGTTTTTGCGAGACGGGGGTACCGTTGTGTGTGGATGAAGCCTATCTGGATTATAACCCGGACCACCCATCGAAGGCATCACTGATCAAGCAGTATCCCCAGGTATTTTTGTCGGTGACTTTTTCCAAGGCTTACGGATTTGCGGGCATCCGCTTCGGATTTGTATTGGGTACCGAAGAGATGATTGCGGCCTTCAATCGCATATTTTTACCCTGGAACGTGAGTCGGATGTCTGCAGCTGCCGCCGAAGCGATCATCGACAACCCGGAGGAGGTCAAGGCCAAGGTGGAGCACAACAACCGGTGGATGTCTATTTTTACGGAAGAGCTCAAGAAACTGGGTCTTAAACCGTACCCGGCACATGGTAACTACATGCTAATCGACGGCACCATGACCGGAAAAACCACAGAAGAGATCCTCAAAGCCGCCGGCGAAAATAAAATCTACCTGAAAAAGATCGGAAAAATCCACGGCAGGACCGGGTATTTTCGCGTTACTCCCGGGGTCGATGAGGAAAATGAGCGCTTTATAAAATTTATCCGGGAATACTTTGGTTAAAAATATCGTTTATTCGTTAATTGGTTAAATGGTCAAATAGTTTAATGCTGGATTTCAGCCCCCTTCTACGTGGGGGCAGGCGTTGGTGATGTTATGGCAATACCTGCCTGAAGATCCCTAAACGAGCGGGTGTATCACGAAACTTTCAATTCGGTGCGACAGACCAGGCCGGGAAACGGCCAATCTTCGTGTTGCAAACGTCACCTCGGCACGCAACTCGAGGGCCCAAAGGGCCGGTCTTCGCTCAAGCGAGATAGGCCTTGGCATGCCATTCAGGCTGAAAAACGACACGTCTTCGCACGGACCCGCTTTTACCTGCAGGTGTTACGGATATCCCATTGGCAAAGGAGTATTGTTTTGAAGGACAGCGCACAGGTTGTGATTATCGGCGGCGGAATTATTGGCTGCAGCACCGCTTACCATCTGGCCAAGATGGGCTGGCAGGATGTGGTGCTGGTCGAAAAAGATGAGTTGACCAGCGGTTCCACCTGGCACGCCGCCGGGCTGGTGGGGCAGCTGCGTTCGGATCGCAACC
>JASFGN010000209.1:0-6020 GCA_050123735.1 Desulfobacterales bacterium
GTTTAATCGGTTTTTCGAGCAGATAATTTACCCGTGACGCCAAACACATATTAACGACGTCGTCACTGGCATTTCCGCTGATGATAATCGCATCTTGATGGGCGTTCGGATATTTATCTTCAATCGCATCCAGAAAGGAGAATCCACTCAGACCGCCCAGAAAAACATCGATAATGAAAATGGCGACGCCAACTTCGCGCTGCAGGCAATAATCGATGGCTTCGTCGGCGTTTGTGAAGGTGATAACCTTACCCCAGCTGTAAAAGGTTTCAACCAGTTCGCTGATGACATCGCAAATGCCTTTGTCATCATCAATGATAATGACATCTAAACCATCCGACATATTTCTTCCTCCCATCGATGCTCAGATTTTTACAGCCTGATCTGGCTACAGTGCAGGGCATGTTCGCGGTCGGGGTTCAGAATTCAATATCACCCCGGCGTTCCAGATTGTATTTTTCAATTTTCCGATAGACGGTTGAGACGTTTACACCCAATATTTTGGCTGCTTTGGGGCGGTTACCGCCCGTAATGCGCAACACTTTTTCAATGTGACGCTTTTCGAGTTCCTCTAGCGTCAACAATTCCACGGTTTTGCGCCGCTCCGGGCCTTCATAGGGCAGCAGGTTTAACGTTGCAGCCATCGTCAGGATGTTTGATTTTTCCAGCAATACCGCAGCTGCAATAATGTTCTCCAGCTCGCGCACATTTCCAGGGAAAGAATACTGCATCAGACGTTGCTCCAGATCCGGCGACAGTGAACGGATATCTTTATCGTTTGCCAGGGCATGGGTCTTGAGAAAATGCCGGGCAATCGGTAAAATATCTTTTTTGCGATCCCTGAGTGGCGGTACGTTTATGTTGTACATATTGATGCGGTAATACAGGTCGGCTCGGAATTTACCTTTAAGAATTTCTTCGTTGATGTCTTTGTTCGTGGCGGCAATGATGCGCACATCCACATTGCGAATTTCGGTGCTGCCCAGGCGGTAGAGTTCTCGCTCCTCGATGACGCGCAATAGTTTGCCCTGAAGCGATGGATCCAATTCTGTGATTTCGTCTAAAAACAGGGTGCCGCTGTTGGCGGCTTCGAAAAATCCCATTTTTTCATTCCCGGCATCCGTGTAGGCGCCCTTGGCATGCCCGAAAAATTCGTCTTCAAAAATCGTTTTGCTGAAGGACGCCATGTTGACGGCGTAAAACGGCGCATCGGCACGATTGCTCAATTTATGAATAACGCGCGCCAGCATTTCTTTGCCGGTGCCGGATTCACCGTGGATGACAACGCTGTAATCGGTGCCGGCAACGGCTTCCACCTGATGAAATACCAGGGCCATGGCTTCATCTTCGGCGATGATATTCGCAAATGCCGCCGGGTTCTTCAAATTGGAAAATACTTTCTTGCTGCCAAACTGCGCCAAATCATTCTGAACGTTCACCTTTTCAAGCGTGCGGTTGACAAGCGCGATCAGTTTATCACTGTTCAGCGGCTTGACCAAATAGTCTGAAGCGCCCAGGCTCATGGCTTGCACGGCCGATGCAACGTCATCGATGGCACTGACAATCACGCAGTCGATATCGGGATCTTCTGCTTTGATGATCCGAAGAACCTCCATTCCCGTTAACTGCGGCATCATGAGATCCAGTAAAATCAGTTGAAAATCATATTCGCGAACCAGATCCATGACCCGCTGGCTATCGGAAACCAAAGCGGGCTCCGGCAAACCCGAGCTGACCAGGGTCGCTTTAATGCTTAATAGCAGACCTTCATCATCATCTACGACCAGGACCGGGCTTTTTTTCTGTGGTATTGATTCCATAAACCACTAAAATCATATTTTTTAAGCGTTCAGCGGCAATCGTTCACGAGGCTTGAATGATGCCAGCATTCAGGTGTGCGCAATCTTGATATTGAATGAAATGCACGCATCGCAGAAATGAAAACAATACGAGGACCTTCCGCTACCATTTATGTTAAATTGAAATCTGAAAACAGTCAATGTTTTTCTATGCAAGTGAATTGTAACTTATTAATATTACCATATTTACTGAGCATTTGCAAATTGCAAAAAAGCTGGCGCGTTATCCGTTATTGGTTATTGGTTTTGGCGGTCTTCCATCATTCAATCAGGCGTCAATTTAATACAGTTGAATCACCCAATAAGCATCAATCCAATTAACAAACGAACAACACTGGATAACTAATAACCAATAACAAATAACCAATAACGGTTCTCATCTACCCATAAAGATTCGCTCAATGGTATCTTGCAGGCTTTGCTGCCAGGGTCGGGGGTCGATTCCAAATTGCACTTTCAAGCGGGTGCAGTCCAGAGCGGAATACAGCGGGCGGGGTGCCCGCGTGGGCCATTCGGCAGCTGAAATCGCTTCCACTTGCCGTATCTGGAAGGCGGCATATGGGGTGGCCAGTTCGATAATTTTTTCTGCCAAGGCATGCCAGCTCGTAATGCCGGCGCCGCAGTAATGGTAAGTTCCCCATGCCGATTTTTCAGAAGTGCCAATTTTGCGGGCAATGATCAGTGTTGCTGCGGCAAGGTCTGCCGCACTGGTCGGTGAACCCAGCTGATCGGCCACAACTTTCAGCGTTTTTTTTTCGGCGGCCAGTTTCAGGATGGTATTAACAAAATTATGGCCGTAAACGCTGTAAAGCCAGGATGTGCGCACAATGATGTGTTCGGGCAATGCGGATCGGACAGCGGCTTCACCCTTGGCTTTGCTCTGGCCATAAATTCCCAGAGGAGCGATCGGATCACTTTCCCGGTAGGGCCGATCTGAAGTGCCGTCAAAAACATAATCGGTCGAGATATGAATGAGCGCAAGACGGTGATCAGCACAATATCGGGCCAGGTAAGCCGGCCCGTCTGTGTTAACGGCATGCGCCCGATCCGGCTCATCTTCAGCCCGGTCTACATTTGTGTATGCCGCGGCGTTAATCACCACAGCGGGTGACCGGTTGGCCAGAACCTGTTTGATGCGGTTTTTATTTGTAATATCGAGTTGTTGGCGATCAAACGGGTGCACGTCAAAACCAGTGCTTTTCGCCTGGCGAGTCAGTTCGCGGCCCAGCTGTCCGTTTGCGCCCGTTATGATGATGTTCATGGTGAAGTCAGCGGGTTGTAAAGTTTTTCGGAAGGAATCTCACCCAAAACCGGTAAAGCGGCGTCCTTTTCAGAAACAATCGGATGTGCAATGGGCCAATCAATCGCAAGGGCCGGATCCGACCACAGAATTCCGCCTTCATCATCCGGGTCGTAAAAATCGGAACATTTATAAAAAACATGGGCGCCTTCGCTCAGCACGCAGAATCCATGGGCACAACCGGGTGGAATATACACCTGCCGTTTATTATGCTCCGAGAGATGGACACTGACCCAGCGGCCGAAGGTGGGTGAGGTGCGGCGGATATCCACCGCCACGTCAAATATTTCGCCACGAATCACCCGGACCAGTTTTGCCTGGGGACGGGTAACCTGAAAATGCAGTCCTCTGAGGGCGTCTTTGATCGAGAAAGACAAATTATCCTGCACAAAGACATCGCCAAGCCCGGCGGCTTCAAAGCGACGACCATGGTAGGTTTCCAGAAAATATCCGCGATCATCCTCAAACACTTGGGGTTCGATAATGAAAACATCCTGAATTTCGGTTGAACTGAGGCGCATAGCAACTCCGCGGGATTCAAAACCGGCCAACACGTTGTTGAGGCTTAGCTTTTATCGTCAGTTTCATGTTACGCCATTTTCGGTGAGCACGCAATACCTGTATGAATCAGCGCCTGGCGGTAATTCATTTAAAAGTCCTGACCGTTATCGATTTTTTCCAGCATATCCAAAATGCGTCGTCGCGCTTTCATTTCATGCAGCCATTCGGGGGGTATGGCGTCCTGGCCCAGGTAGGCGCCCAGCACCATCCCCACGAGCAAGCCCCGGCCGGCAGAGTCACCGCCGGCCATTGCGTTTTCAACCAAAGCAGTCTTTAGATCGGTTTCATATTTAGCGATGAGATGGATGACGCCCGGAAAGGCCGCCGGTATCTCACACATCTGACCAAAATCCGAGATCGCCAGGCGGCTGTTTTGCGCCACGCTGGACAGTCCCGCCTGAATCCATTCACGAACGGTTCTCGAATATTGAACCTCTTCGCGGGTCTGCTCAATGGCTGCTGTCGGAGCAGCGCCGGCCAGAATCCGGAAGGCGATGGTGGCAAAAAAAGCGGCGCTTTCAATCACCGCTCCATGATTATGGGTAAAAGCCGTTTGCGCCCTGGCACCGGCGATCAGGGCCGGCAGGTCATTGCGATACAAGTAAACCAGTGGGGCAATGCGGGATGCGCCGGCAAGATCATCGGAACCGGATCCGGATTCAGAAGGTGATTTTCCCGCTGCCAGGTTTTCGAGAGTTCCTTTGGTTGCCCCGTCGACATATCCGTCGTAGCTCGCAAACAGCTTCTGCCAGCGGTCTGAAAAATCGGACAAATCAAACCGATTGCACTCAGAAACGGATTCCAGTAAAATCAAAGCTTGATCGCCGTAATGGGTGAATTCGCCAAGATCCTTGGTTGGATGGTAAGTGGGACGCTCGGGTTTTATAAAACGCTCAACCCGGCCGAATTTTTTGTCAATCACACCGGTATTATATATCCAATGGACGCCCAGTGCTAAAGAATCGGCGGCAAAAGATGCCAGAACCATTGCTTTTGGCTTAGTGTGCATGGCGATCCTCCTTTAATCCGGATGAATGTCTAACAGATGGGAATGAAACCAGTTTGTCAGGCTGTCAGTGATATGATCGGCCGCGGGGTTTTCCAGCCGTATCAGGACATGTCGTATTTTCCGGCAAGCTTCTGCAATTCTGATACATATTGCTTATGATAGATCAGACCCATTTGGCCCTCAAAATCATTTAATAAAAATTCAATGTGCGGTCGGATATCGATTCCCGCTGAATTAAATTTTTCGTCATTGGCTTTATCAAGGATCAGCACCGAATAATAAGTTGTTAAAATTCGGATCTTTGAATCCCTGCGCAGCAGATAACTTCTGCCCGCCAGCGTATTCAGGAAAAATCCGGCATAGGCATACATTGTCTGTAACGATGGCTGGCCGCTTACGCTGATATCACCCGCTTCATAGGTGGTCCAGCGGTAAAACGTCTGCATGGCTGACTCAAGGATTTCACCCTCATTCTGCAACACATCGCGTACCAGGTTCACCCTTTTTTTCCCTAAAATTCGAAAAAAATGCGCCATATTGCGATATAAATTGTAAAGGGAGGAGGTCTCATCGGTGATGCTGGGCAGATTTGCTGACATTTGTTTCAATACCACCTGAAACTGCCCATAGGTGCCGTCTTTAAAGCCATAGGCCCGTACGTAGTCCTGTTCGTCAAGATAGGTGAAAAAGGCTTTGATTTGCTGTTCGATTTCCTCGAATGCAAGGGGTTCTTCTTCTTTTACAGCGGCTGAATCGGACCCAAAGACCTCTTTGAGTTTTCCCTCCGGAATGGTTTCCCCCTTTATGGAGGCCATTTCTTCTTCCAGCCCCGTGACTTTTTCCATCAATTCCTTGGTTCGTTTTTCCCATGCCACCCGTTCGTTCCGCTTGGCTGCTTCGATACTTTCCTTGTGCCAGCTGCTGAACAGATTATAACCGAAATATGCGGCGATTGCGATTATGGCGACAACGAGGCCTACTTTGATGGCTTTGTCCATTATGAGTTTAGTCCCTTTGTGTGAAAAATATATGGAAATGACGCCTGGTGCCCCCGGCAGGAATCGAACCTGCGGCACATGGATTAGGAATCCATTGCTCTATCCACTGAGCTACGGGGGCTGATGATTGCCGAAACGACAAATATGATACTCGCATAGCAAATCAAATTCCAGATTACAAGAACCTTGTCGGCATTATAGCGATTGTCAAAAAAACGTTCCGTTTGCGGAAGGTTTTTTTGCTACAACCGCTTATGCCGCCATCCTTTTATTCGGAATATTCGGAACGTATT
>JASFGN010000210.1:0-6019 GCA_050123735.1 Desulfobacterales bacterium
AGTATATCGAAAACAAGCTCAAGGCCAGCATCTATATCAATGATGCGGTTGTGATCGGTGACCGGCGCAAATATCTCACCTGCCTGATAATGATCGATGAAGACAACGTGGTCAAATACGCCCAGGATCATAAAATTCAATTTTCAACCTACAAGGACCTGACCCAGGACGCGGATATCCAAAAGCTGATCGAAGCTGAAATCAGGGCCGTCAACGAGACCCTGGCCCGGGTTGAACAGGTCAAAAAGTTCTGTATCCTGCCCAAAAAGCTGTACGAGGAAGACGGCGAAGTTACCCCCACCATGAAGGTCAAACGCAAGTTCGTCAACGAAGCCTTTTCCGATTTGATTGATTCAATGTATTGATGACAGAGATTAGAAGACAGAGGTCAGAAGACAGAAGACAGAGGTCAGAGGACCCGTCTTCGTCACGCTAGAAGCGTGACTTCGCCGGGCAGGCAGAGGTCAGAAGTAGGGCAGCCCACAGAGGCTGCCGTCTGGTGGCCTCGAGGACGAGGACGAGCACGAGGATTGAGAAACCGGTGATTGGATATCAGGCGCTCACGAAAGGGGGCTAAAATCATCTTGCCAGCAGATGAAATGCATTCATTACACCATGGCAGCTGCAGGCCGTGGATAACAGCACGGGGGATTGCGTGTTCCTGATCTGATCGAGCGCGTCGAACAAAGCCTCCGGTGTATATCCACCCACCCCGGGCGCCAGTTGATGGCTTTGGATGACAACGGAGGTAAAGTCTTCTATCTGAAGGGATTTTAAATATTCATGCAGGACCATCGGCCGCGGCTGGCCTGTGAAAGTGCAGATAACATCCGGCTCAGGGCAGTCTGGGGGGCATTTAAAATCGGCGATACTGATAAAGAATTGTCCGGTTGCTCCCTGGATGGGATTTGGCAATTCGCTGACGATATCATTTGGTATGCGAATACTTTCCAATGTGAACGCTGCGGACATTTTGGCCCTGATCCATTCAAAGGCCGCATGCAAAGGAATGGCCGGCACAATCCATTGCGGAAAATGGGCGCTCTTTAAATTGCGCTCAAGATATTGAATAGCGTCCGAGCAAACAACCTCAAACCCCAGTTGCTCCAGTTGCCCGCAAACGGCACTTTGTTTTTCGACGATCGTTAACTTATTTGAGGAATCTGTTTTGCTGAGCGTTTCGGCCGCTATGAGGCCGAATTGGCCGCCGCCGATAATCCAATAATTGTCCACGGTTGATTGTCCCGGATAGCTTCAAGAGGGGCCGCTGTGCTTTTTCAGCATGGCGATCGGTTTTTCCATATCCAGAATATGGCCGGCCAGCATCTCCAGTTGATCCCCGGGGACGCCCAGCATCAGGTCACAGGGGTCCACCGATGATTTAAGCCGGCAGCCCAAACCCAAAAACGTAATATTCGGCACCCCTTCCAGAATGGGCAGAGCTGTAATATCGGCACAGCCCCCCAGGGCACCCCCGGACTGGGGCAGCTGCATGCGGCCGCCTTTTTCATAATTCAAGGCGTACAGAAGCCACATCACCTGCTCACTGTTGGCGGTAAAAACCACCACCTGCGGCGTCTGCGTATGATAAGAAAGCGGTGCAATCAGCGCCGCCCGGGTGTTGCCTTTTTCCAGGTAGGTTGATTTCAGAATCGTTTCGGCCGAAGCTTCCTCTGATTCAAAGAGTCCCACACCGTACTTTTCAAGGACCCCGTCATCCAGGTAGGCTTCCATATCTTTTTCCATTCCCAGAACCGAGGTCCCGAGCTTGCAGCCCATTTGCTCTTTTTTCAAAAGCAGCACTTCACCTTCACCGGCGGCTACCAGTGCATGGCAATAGCTTTTATATTCTTTTTGCGTAAATGGCACTTCGGCCGGCAGTGAATGCGTTTCGCGGTAAAGCGTGACGCCGACCGGCTCATATTGCAAGGACAGGCTTTTAACCAGGTTTTGAGAAATGTTTTTAAAATAATTCATATTATCTTCCTTATTATTATTGGATGAGTTCAGCGGGTGCCAGTGACATTTACCAAAAATACAGATAACAGACAACCGTCTTCTGCTGTCTTTCGAACTTCCGGTCACCCGGTCGCATGACCCGAGTTGGTCGGCAAGACCTCGATGCTATCACGCTTGACACCATATTATGAATTGAATATTAATAAACTGAGTCATCTGCCGCTTAGGGCACCGCAATTATCTGATTGCTTTATTGCCGTTGACGCGCAAATATTAACAATTTCCAAAAATGGGAGGCATGTCCCATGGGAGCAGAAATACAGTCACCCCCGCCGGAAGATGCCCGTCGGGTTAAAACCACAAAAATATTGAAGCGCCGGTGGTTGTCAAAAAACGTATTTGAAATCGAACTGAGTCGTCCGGCATCATTTGAGTTTAAAGCCGGTCATACGATTTGTTTTATCCACCAATCAATAGAAAGATATTATTCTTTGCTTTCCTCACCGCACGATGCTCATCTAGAGCTCTGCGTCCATCACGTGCCTGAAGGTCGTTTTTCTCCAATCCTTGCCAATGCCGAGATTGGCTCCCGATTTGGATTTACCGGTCCACACGGATATTTCACTTTTAAGCCTTCGCAGCGCGCTCCCGTCTTTGTGGCCACCGGCACCGGGATTGCACCATTTGTGTCATTTGCGCGTTCCGGCATCAAGAACTTTACCCTTTTTCATGAGGCCAGGACCGCCGAGGAATTATACTATCAATCTTATTTTAAAAATATTAAATCAGCTTATCATCCGTGTTTGCCAGTGTCGCAAGCCGCGGCGCCGAAACCCGAAGGAATGTTTCAGGGTCATGTAGCTGATTGCATCACTGCCAATCTGCCGCCCAAGACATATGATTTTTATCTATGCGGGCATGATGAGATGATTCGCAGCGTCACCCTGTTAGTGGATGACCGTTATCCAGGATCATATGTTTACACGGAAGTATTCTTTTAATAAATGTCCCTTCCTGGATTTCAAGCATCTATGGATCGTGCTCCGGCGATGATGTTATCCCAAACGCATCTCTAACCTTCCTTTAAAATGAAATTGTCAGGTGGTGATCGACATGCATCGTAAAGGGTTGATACAGGTTTACACCGGCAACGGTAAAGGGAAGACCACCGCGGCATTCGGATTGGCGCTCAGGGCGGCTGGACAGGGGCTCAACGTGCTCATTTTGCAGTTTATGAAACGCAATAAAAACATTGGTGAAGTTAAAGCGCTGGTCAAGACCGGGCTACCCATCGCCCTGCGACAGTACGGCAGGCGGGTTTTTTTCCGCACCAGGACCTGCGAGCCCATGGATATTCATCGGGCGCATCAGGGCCTTGAGGCTTCCAAAAAAGCGATTCGTAGTAAAGCCTATGATCTCATTGTTTTGGATGAGATCAATATGGCAATCCATTTCGGTTTACTGCATGTTGAGGAAGTCATTGAAGCGATTGAGCAAAAGCCCCCGGAACTGCATCTGGTGCTGACCGGCCGGAACGCGAATCAAAAGCTAATCGAGATGGCCGATCTCGTAACCGAGATGAGGGAAATAAAGCATCATTACCGCCAGGGTGTCCACGCCCAGAGAGGGATTGAATTTTAAGGGCGTTTTGCGGGACGTTTGATCCCGTTTTACGACCTGACACGTTGTGCCATGATGCTTTCAGGAGAATAAAAACCTATGGGGACTTTGGGAATTCTAACCTGTGAGATTCTTGAACTGGAATTTGCCAGGCTTCTGGCAGCAGACAAAGACGTCAGCCGTATTACGGCCATTGAAGATGAACGCTCTGCCCACCTGATTACAGCGCTGGAATCCGTCAAAAAAGACAACTTAAAACGAATCCCCCACCTTGAGGCATTCAGGCCTGCTGCTCAAAATTCACTGGAAGTTTTGGTCGGCGTTTTAGAGTTGGCCCTGCATAATCGTAAACACACCCTGCAACGTGGCATATCTGAAGCCGCACATGCCATGGGACCGCATGTGGATGCCCTGGTGCTTGGATATGGTTTGTGCGGTAACGCCCTGGAAAAACCCGAAGAACTGCTTTCCGGGGCAGGGGTGCCCGTTTTTATTCCTATGGATGAGGATCATCCGGTTGATGATTGTATCGGTCTGCTGATCGGCGGGCGCGAACGCTATTATGAGGAACTATGCCGGGTGGCAGGTACGTTTTTTATGATACCGGGCTGGACCTACCACTGGAAGCGCATGTTCGAGCAGGAGTTCGGCAATCTGAGCCCTGAAATGGCCAAACGGCTATTCGAGCGCTACGAACGCTCTCTTTTGATTTCGACATCCATTATGTCCCTTGAAGAAATGAAGCAGAATTCAAAAGCCTTTAACGAGTTGTTGGGCCTGCGCACCGAAGTCTGCTCAGGCACCCTCAGCATTCTGCAGCAGACCTGGGAGACGGCCAAAAAATACCTGGCGTCAATTGATGATTGACACGGTCTGGCCTTGCTTCACATCGATCTTAAAGACCTGTCCGGTAGTCCAGCCAAAGCATTTCTACTTGATAAAACCGTCTTTTTTCATTAAAAAAATCAACTATTAGACGATTTCCATCTATCCGGGTGTCGTGTAAAAAATTCAAAACAATGGCTTTATGCTTCAATATTTCGACAGCTGAACGAAAATACAGGGTACTTTTTAGGGAATGAACTTTTACCTCGATCATGGAATAATGGAATAGTGGAAAGATGGAATTGTGGTTTCAAAAGGAAATTCTCTATTTCAAACTTTAGCATCGAGATGAAATTTGCCATTTATCGAATATGGCATTATCCTAAAATCCAATTCTCCATTATTCCATATTATTCCATCATTCCAACTGGAGCCAGGGCTTTAGCTTGTATGGTATCCGATATGTTCGAAAAAACGAAAACCAAACGATTTATTTATCCGACGAAGGGCGTTTGTCCCCCCGAAATTCATTTTAAAATCACCGACGGAACGCTCGAGGAGATTCGCTTCGTGGGGGGTGGATGTCCGGGTAACGCCCAGCTGGTGGCGCGTCTTTTAAAAGGAAAACCGATTGAGGAAGTTCTAAAATACCTTGTTGGCATTGACTGCCGCAATGGCACCTCCTGCCCCGATCAGCTGGCCGCTGCCGTATCGGCTACCGAAAACGGCCGTCTGAAGCCCGCCGAATCGTTCCGCGTCCATACGGATCCTTCTGCCGGACAACGGATTGGTCTTATCGGGGCGCTGGAAGGCAACATCGCTGTCCTGGAAAAACTGATTGAAGGCATGCACGCCGGCGGCGTGGAAACTATTTATTGTCTGGGCAACCAGACCGGAAATTCGGCTGATAACCATCGGTTGATTCAAAAACTGCGCAAGCAGAAAATTTATGCACTCCAGGGGGAAAACGACTGGTGCTATGCCCAGGGTCAAGAAAATGAAAGCATGCCGCCCCTCGAACAAAAAGAAAGGGATTGGCTGCTACAGTTGCCCCAGGTGCTGAGTTTTCAAATGCAGACAAAAAAAGGGATTGCCTTTTTCGGCGATTATATTCAGAGACTTCCCGATTATTCTGACTTCGAACCATTTGCTCTGGAAATGAATATGGTGTGCGGGTTGACCGATTTCATGCAGGATGAAACCGTTTTTCCGGCCCTGGAGGCGATGATACCTCAATTTCAAGCCGATATCATTGTATTCAGCCAGCTCAAGAAATGGGGAAACTGGCGTATCGCCGGCAAGGACTTCATCAGCCTCGGGCCGGCATGGGACGCAAACAGGCTTTCATGGGGTCAGTTGGAAGTTGCTGATGAAGAAATCGAATTTAAGATCATGAAAGCCGAAACCGAAGGGGGATAATTTTGACACAGCCCGTGTTGGTGGATGTGCTGTTGACCGATTTCAGGCAATGAATTGCTTGCGTCTATATGGCGGAGTCGGTAAAGGTCTTACCGCAGGACATCCAGGAAATCATCGAAGTGCGTGAATGGGATATGCGCACCCGTGAAGGGGTGCAGCGCTTTCGAGAGCTGAAGGCCAAGTCCCTGCCCAGTGT
>JASFGN010000211.1:0-6007 GCA_050123735.1 Desulfobacterales bacterium
AAATTTATATAAAAAAATTATTTGACGCATCATCGGCAGAGGTAGACTTTATGATTGGAAAGCTCAAGCCCCTCTGGGGACAAAAGCCGCCGCTCAGGTCAAATTATGATGCAGTTATCATTGGGGGTGGGCTGCACGGACTGGCTGCGGCCTATTTTTTGGCGCGGAATCACAACATGCGCAATGTGGCTGTCATTGAAAAGCGCTACATTGGCTTTGGCGGTTCGGGGCGCAATACCGCCATCGTGCGGGCCAATCAACGCACCCAGGAAAACGTTCCCCTTTACAAGGAAGCCCTCAAGCTGTGGCCCGTCCTTACCAAAGAGCTCGATTATAATTTGATGTTTTACAACTGCGGCAACCTGAACCTGATGCACAGTGAGGCGGCCATGAATGCGGCGCGCATGAATGTGGCCAGTGCGCAGTTTCTCGGAGTGGAAAGCCATTTGATCGATGCCAAACAGTGCAAGGAAATGGTTCCGGCGCTGAATATTTCAGAGGATATCACCTATCCGATTTTTGGTGCCATGTATCATCCACCCGGCGGCATTCTGCGCCACGATGCCATCGTCTGGGGCCTGGCCAAAGGGGCGGCCAAACATGGCGTGCACATTCACCAGCAAACCGAAGTGACCGGTATCGGTGTGGAAAACAATAAAATCGTTTCGGTTGAAACGAACAACGGTAAAATCAAAACCACGCGGGTGTTGAATGCCGCCGGCGGATATTCGGCTGCCATATCCTATCAGATGCTGGGGATAAAATTGCCGATCAGCGTACTGACCATTCAGGCCATGGTGACCCAGCCGTTGAAACCGATCTTAAACCATGTGGTCTCCTCCGGAGCGTATCATGCCTATGCAAACCAGACCCTTAAGGGTGAAATCGCCACCGGTGCTCACATGGATGCCTGGCCGAATTACACGACGCAGACGACCGCCTATTACATCAAGCATCAGGCCGAAGCCCTTTCTGAGATGCTGCCCTGCTTAAGAGGGGTTAAATTCATGCGCCACTGGGCCGGCCTGGCGGACATGACACCGGATATGGCGCCCATCATGGATGGCAACGACCCCATTGAAGGCTATTACATGGATTGTGGCTGGGGATATTTCGGCTTCAAATCCTGCGCTGCCACCGGCAAATACATGGCACAATTTATAGCCAGCGGGCAGTGCCCCGCAATGCTTAAACCCTTCAACCTGCGTCGCTTCGAGCAGCACCGGCTGATGGGAGAGACGGCCGCGGTCGTAAATTATACACCGGACAATTGACCCTTATTTTTTTAAGTTTCTGCAGTTTATAAATTTCAATTGACAAGTGCCTAAAATGCCTAAATTGCACTAAAGTGCCTAAAACTAAGGAATGCGGTCGATTTTATGAAGGATGGAGCGCAGCGATACCATAACTTTAGGCACTTGAAACTTTAGTCACTTTAGCTCACTTACGGAGATTAGAAAATGGCAATGACCCTGACCTGTCCGGTATGCGGTAAACGCAACGGTTATGAGTTCCGCTACGGTGGAGAAGAAAAAGGACCCCGGCCGGATGAAGCCGATCTTTCGCCCCGGGCCTGGTGCGATTATGTGCACATGAATCGATGCTTGGCCGGTGTCCAGGAAGAATGGTGGTGCCACAAAGATGGCTGCGGCGTCTGGTTTAAGACGCACCGCGACACAACGACCAATCTTGAGGTGGATAAACCGGAGGCGCAATCATGAAAAGGCTGGAAAAACTGTCCACCCTGCGAATTAATCCTGCAAAGAGCCTGAATTTTAAATACAAGAACAAAAAGCGCACGGGGCTGAGCGGAGATACGGTTGCCACCGCCCTCTATGCCAACGGTATTCGCATATTCGGGCGCAGCTTGAAATATCATCGCCCCCGCGGTCTTTACAGCCTGGATGGCGAAAGCAGCAATACCTGCATGCAGGTCAACGGAATCCCCAATGTGTGTGCCGAGACCACGCTGCTGGCAGACGGTATGCAGGTCAAAGCGCAAAACGTGGCGGGTTCGCCCGAAAGGGATTTGAAGGGGTTCATGGATAAACTGGACTGGGCGATGCCGGCCGGTTTCTATTACCGCACGATGCACAAGCCGGCTCCCATCTGGCCGATTGCGCTCAAACAGGTGCGCAAGGCTGCCGGGCTGGGAAAAATTTCACCCACATTTCAAATGCCCGGCACCTACGATGAAATTTACCCCAGGGCCGATGTCTGTGTGATCGGCGGGGGGCCGGCCGGCATGCAGGCCGCCCTGGCCGCCGCTGAAAATGGTCTGCGGGTTATTCTCCTGGAAACCCGCCCGTGGCTGGGCGGTTTTTTTGACTACCGCACGGTGCAAAATTCTGCCGGGGAATCACTGGCGCAAACAGCCCGGCAGATGGCGCAACAGCTTGAACAAAAAACAAACATCCGCTTACTCAAGCAAGCCGCCGTGGTGGGTGTTTACAATAATAATCTGGTGACCGCCTTTCAGAAGGGGCAGGGCAGCGACTATTTTGATGAGCGCTATGTTGAAATCCGGGCCACCAGTGTTGTTGTGGCCACCGGCTGCATCGAACGTCCGCTGCTTTTTGAAAACAACGAACGTCCGGGAGTGATGCAGATCGGCTGCGCCCATCGTCTGGCGCACACATATGGTCTGCTTCCCGGTAAACAGGCGGTTTTCAGTGTCGGGCATGATCTGGGATTGGAGGCCGCGCTGGATCTGTTTGACCTGGGCCTTGAGGTCACCTGTGTGGCCGATATCCGCGAGGACGGACAGGATCCCATCCTGCTCGAAGGACTCCAGCAGCGCCATATTCCCTTTTTCAGGGGATGGGTTGCCACCTGCGCCCATGGCACCGGTGCGCTCAACACAGTAACGCTGGCCACGACCACAGGAACCCTTGAAAAAGAGTTTGCCTGTGACCTTCTGGTGGCTTCGGCCGGGGCGACCCCGTTGACCGGTCCGCTCTCCCTGGCCCAGGCCAAGCTGGCCTATGAGCCCTACACCGGCTTTTTCATGCCCCAAGCTCTGCCCGCCAACATACAGGTTGCCGGTCGGATGCTGGGACTGAATCATCCCGCCGCCATTGAGGCTTCCGGCCGGCTGGCCGGCATTTTAGCGGCTGCCGATTGCGGGGCATCCGTTGACAGCCGGCTCAAAGAAGCCCGCGAAAATATGAATCAATTGCCGGGTCCGGGTCCGGGCTGTAAACTGGTAACCGCCCCTGTTCAGGGCCGCAAAACCTTTATCTGCTTTGATGAGGATACGACCGTCAAGAATGTGAAACAGGCCCTGGCAATGGGATTTGACGCCACCGAGCTGATCAAGCGCTTTACGGCCGCCGGCACCGGTCCGGGGCAGGGCGGCATCCCCGGGCACAATCTGCCGCTGCTTGTGGCCCAGTACCATGGCGATGTCACAGCGACGGCCATGCCGACCACCGTGCGCGTGCCGCTGGTGCCCACCTATATTGCCACCTATGCCGGCACCAATCATGATATGTGCAAACGCACACCGGTTCATGCATCCCAGAAAGCCGCCGGTGGTGTCATCCGGCGAATTGGCGTCTGGAAGCGGGCGCGCTATTTTTCCAAGGATTTGAGCTGCCGCACGGAAATCGAAAATGTCCGCACCAACGTCGGCATCCTGGATGCGTCTACGCTGGGCAAGTTCAGGATCTGGGGGCCCGATGCCTTAAAGGCCCTTCAGCGGGTTTACGTTGGCGACATGTCCAATATTGCCAACGGTAAAGTTAAATATTCGGCCATGTGCAATGAAGACGCCTGTATCATCGATGACGGCGTGGTCGTCAAAAGGGGTGAAAACGATTATTATTTCACGACCTCAACCGCCCGGGCCGGCGCCACGGTGGAATGGATCCGCTATCACACGCGCTATGACGGCTGGCAGTTTCACATGGTCAATCTGACCGACGCTTTTGGCGTGATCAACCTTGCGGGGCCCAACGCGCGCAAAGTGCTCCAGAAAGTCACCGATGCAGATGTTTCCGACGGCGCCTTTCCGTATGCCGGGTATCGTGAATTTATGATTAAGGATGCCATTCCGGTCCGGTCGATGCGTCTGGGTTTTGTGGGTGAGCTTTCCTTTGAACTGCACGTTCCCGCATCCTATATGCAGAGCCTGTGGGATGTGATCAGCAAAGCCGGCAAGAAATGGGGCATTCGAAATTTCGGGCTGGAAGCCCAGAATGTGTTGCGCATGGAAAAAGCCCACCTGATTATCGGTTCCGAATCCGAGCAGCGCACCACGCTTCACGATGTCGGCCTTGGATTTCTGTGGGATCGCAACAAATCCGGGACCAAAACGGTCGGGGCCGTGGCGTTGCGGCAGACCGAAAATCAGGAGGGCCGTTTCAAGCTGGTGGGATTTAAAATGGAAGATCCATCCCGCCCCCCCAAAGATGGCGCCATCATTGTGGACAACCGTATTAAAGGATATGTGTGTATTGCGCGCCACAGTTTTACCTTGAAAGAACCGGTCGGGCTGGCGCTGGTGGAAGCGCAGCTGGCCGAGGAAGGCACACGCCTGCAAATCTATGAAGATGAATGCAAGGGTGAGCATATTTATGCAACGGTGGTACCCACCCCTTTTTATGACCCTGAAGGCAAGCGCTTAAGGATGTGAGGCAAAAATGGCTGTTGAAATAAAGCGACGATCTCCGGTAACTTTCCCAGGAAAACCTTTAAAAACTGAACTTCGGGATCACTGGAGCGTGGTGCTGGAATACGAAGCCCAGGGCGAAGGCCCCTGGGTGGTCGATTTAAGCCACCGGATGCGGTGGGATCTTCAGGACAGCGATATTAGCCGGCATCAGCCCTGGGGCGTCAGCATCCCGGATACGCCGGGACGGTGTGTCTTTGAAAATGGTGTTTTAATCAATCGCATGAATCGGACCCAGGCATCGATCTGGCATCTATCCGGCGAAAACCTTTCTTTACCGGATGATCCGGCTTTTACGGAGGTCATTGATGCCACCGTGTTTTTAGCGTTGCTCGGCAAGGATGTTTTTGCGATTACCGAAAAGCTGACCGCCCTTGATTTTGTCGATCCATTACAGCAAACACCGTTTTTGCTGCAGGGGCCGTTTTCGCATGTCCCCTGCCAGATCGTCGTCCTGGGAAATACACCGGAACGATCGGCCATTCTGTTGACCTGTTCCAGAGGCTATGCCCAGGATATGGTAGCGGCAATTCTTGGAGCCGGAAAAGAATTTGAACTCCAGCCTGCCGGAGAAAGCGCCTTCAGCGACTGGGTGAATCATTTAAAATCAAAGCCTGGGATCTAAAAAAGCTTTGCAATCCATCCCTGATTTGACTCAGTCTAACTGGTTAGCACCTTTAAATTTAAATATTTAGTATTGATGACTCCGCAATCCACAATCCGATATATATAAAGGAGGGTTAATATCATGACGAAAAAATATGATGCCATTATCATCGGTTCAGGTGTCATCGGTGTCCCCATCGCCTATGAGCTGACCAAGATGGGCTACAAGACCCTGAACATCGACAAGCTGGCGGATGCGGGCGAAGGCTCCACCGCGGCATCCTGCGCCATCGTGCGCGCCCATTATTCCACTGAAGATGGTGTGGCCATGGCCTATGAGGGATTTAAGTACTGGCTGGATTGGGAAAATTACCTGGAGCATGTCAACGACGAAAAAGGCCTGGCCAAGTACATGAACACCGGCTCCATTCTGATCAAATCCCAGGGGCACGATTGGCGCAAGGTCAAGAAGCACTATGACGCCGTCGGTGTTACCTATGAAGAGTGGGACGTCGATAAGATCAAAGAAATGGTCCCGGTTTATGATATGCATGAATACTGGCCCGTCCGGCGACCCGAAGATCCTGAATTTTTTAATGAAGCGAAGAAAATGCTCGAGGGTGCCCTATTTTGTCCCGAAGGCGGTTACGTCAACGACCCGGCCCTTTCCACCCATAACGTCATGCGTGCGGCCGAAGCCAAAGGCGCTGAATTTTTATTTAACGCCGA
>JASFGN010000212.1:0-6006 GCA_050123735.1 Desulfobacterales bacterium
CTTGGTCAACACTTTCAAAAAAACTGGCGTGTTGATGGTTGTCACCCGGTCGTAAACAATCACGGCACCAAGACTGTGGGTGGCCGGGACCACCAGCCAGCCGCACAAAAGCAAAACAGGTAGGTATTTGATTTTTATAAGAAGCTTCATTTTAGCCATCTTGACACGATGGGCTCGTTTTTTTAGAATGTAGTGGTGCACCATCTGTAGACCCTGAAATAACATTAAATCTAAATTATGATACCCTTATCATGACCGACTGGGCCGAGCCAAGCGATTTTAAAGAATGGGGCCAAAGAATGTTTGCCCTGCGCCCCTTTTTGCTCTTTACCCTGATCTGCGCCATTTTTATCTTGGAGCTTCGATTTGATTGGATCGAACGGCTTTTAGGGTCCTATCTGGTCACCACGAATTCAGCACGACCCGAATCCGGCTCCATCTGGGAAAAAAGCCATCAAACGCGCACAGCCCAGCAAACCTTAGAACAGATCATCACCGACCGCCAGGCCTTACAGCGTGAAGCCCGCAGCGCAGCCTCTTTTACCCAGATTGCCGCCAGCGTTACGCCCCAAAACGGGGTCATGCTGTCAGCCGATCATTTCCGCCAGCTGTATGTGCGTCTGGCACCCACGATTGCCCGGGAAATAATAGAGCCGCTTGATTTACTGGTCTTTGTCAGCAAAGGGCAATGGCGACGGACCTACTTCGAAAAATCCGGCAGCGGTTTGACGGTTTATTTGCTGGATGCCGACAATCGCGTTTTGCGACAGCTTGAGCTGAGCTCGGTTCTGCTGTCCCAATTACAGCGCGGTGAAGTGGCCCTGGCAGAATCATTGGATGAGCTGCCGAATTTTAAAAATCGTATTTATACGGCCGATCAATTTTTTGAATCTCTGGAATCTTTTCACGAAGAAGCCCGTCACAGCATGCTGCCGCATCCGGAATTGTTGCTGGCGGCACCCGGTCAAATTGTGCGCGTCGGCATTTCGGATGAAACCCAGGCCGGTTTCATCGAGCTGGGTTTTGAATTCTTTGCCGATAATCAGCGCCGGGTTTTGGTTGTCCAGGGCCAGGAGTGGGCGGTCTGGCGGCTGCGAGCGCATCTTGAAGGTCTGGATCAAGATCAGGCACCCGGCCAGCCCCAAGGACAAAAATAGCATTGGACACGTTAATGAGCACGTTTGCTGTATGGATGCGCCGCATCGGTACTATATGTTACCTGGCGCTGGCGCTTGCGGGTCTGGGCGCTTTAGTGTCGGCGGGGTTATTTTTCATTGCCTTGCACGACTTACCCCGGGTACCGGATCCCCTCGGCCGCATTATCGAAACGCCCCCGACGGAAATATTTGCGTCCACCGGTGAAAGATTGATGATTATCGGCGGTCGGGAAGTCGTTCCTCTTAATCGGATTTCATCTGAATTCATTCATGCGGTGATTGCCACCGAAGACCACCGTTTCTGGGACCATCATGGACTCGATAAGCTGCGCACGCTCAAGGCCCTGTGGGTTACCCTTTTTGAGCCCGGGAAAATCCAGGGGGCCTCAACGATTACCCAGCAGCTTGCCAAAAACCTGTTCTTCAGTTACCGGCGAACCTATATGCGCAAGTTTCGAGAGCTGATGGTGGCTTTGCAAATCGAAACCCAATACAGCAAACGTGAAATTTTAGAAGCCTATTTGAATCAAATCCCATTTGGCGTCGGGGCTTATGGAATTGAGCAGGCGGCTCGATCCTTTTTCGGCAAGCCGGCCCTGGAGCTCAATCTGGCTGAAGCCGCACTACTGGCCGGTCTGCCCAAATCGCCTACGCGCTATAACCCCTACCGCCATTTTGAACGTGCCCGAAAAAGACAGCAACTGGTGCTGGCACGCATGGTTGCCGTCGGCTACATAACGGCCGAAGAAGCAGAAGCGGCTGCACAAACTAAACTGCAACTGGCCCCTCTTGAAGGCGGCACGCCCAGGGGCAGTTACTTTCTGGATCTGGTCTTAAATGACCTCGAAGAGCGTTACGGCCCGGAAGTGGTTTACCATGGCGGGCTAAAAGTCAGTACCACCCTGGATCCCCAGCAACAGAACTGGGCCATTGAATCTTTGCAAAGCGGTCTGCTAAAACTCGATCAACTGTTGGGGATTACCGCTGCAGACGATGCGGGCGCGACCCATTCTTCATCGCATCCCCAGGGCGCACTGGTGGCAGTTGAATGCACCTCCGGTGCCGTCAAAGCCATGGTCGGGGGAAGAGATTATTCGGAAACCGAATTCAACCGTGCTGTCGAAAATAACCGCCTGCCCGGTTCCGGTTTTAAGCCCTTTCTGTATTATGCCGCATTCGAAAAACTAAAATTGATGCCGAACAGTGTTTTCGTGGACAAGCCCATAACGGTGCCGGTCGCCGGTGCCCCTGACTGGCGGCCCAAAAATTTCAGGCGTGAATACGAGGGTCCCATGATCTTAAAACAGGCCCTTACGAAGAGTGTGAATGCGGTCGCGGCGCAATTGGTTGAACGCGTCGGACCCGAAGCAGTGATCGATGTGGCCCGTCGCTGTGGAATTACCAGCCCACTGTCACCGGTTTATTCACTGGCTCTGGGCACCTCCGGTGTAAGTCCGCTGGAGATGGCGGCGGCTTTTACCACCTTTGCAAACGGTGGCGTTCAGCATAAACCGTTCTGGATCCGCCGGGTGGAGGACCCTCTGGGTCGGGTGCTGGAGGAGCATATCGTTCGCGGTCAACGCTCACTGGACGCCAGCATTGTCTATCAGATAGTCGATATGATGCGCGGCGTTCTGACCAGCGGTACCGGAGGGGTTATCCGGCGGCTGGGTTTCGATCTGCCGGCAGCCGGCAAAACCGGCACCACGGATGATTATCGTGATGCCTGGTTTACCGGGTTCACTCCGACGTTATGTGTCAGTGTTTGGGTGGGATATGATCGCGGCATCAGCATGCGTGATGTAAACGGAGTCGGCATTACCGGCGGTCGGGGTGCGGCGCCTATCTGGGCGGACTTTATGATCAAGGCCACCAGCGGCGAGCCGGCCCGGGAATTTGTTGTCCCATCCGATATTCACTTTGCAACCGTGAATCCGATTAACGGGGCAATTGCAGGTGCCTGGGTGCAACATAAGGTAAAAGTGGCCTTGCGTGCAGGGCAGACGGCTTCGAATGCACCGGTTCAACCCACCGAAACGGTGACGGGCAGGTCCGCAACAGAGATCATGGATGAAGCCACTCTGCAAAAGGGAGATGAACCCGCCACACAAACGGTGGGTCAACCGTTTGTAGATACAGCAGACGATTCTTTAATTCGGGAAGAAGAGTTGCCTCCAGACTAGCCCTAAATGGGCATTACAGGTGTTTCGTATTTTGTGTTTAGTGTTTAGTCCTGTTCCGTTGAAGGTTGCGGATGGACTGCAAAACACCAAATACCAAACACCAAACACCAGACAATGCTATCATTTTTCAAACATATTGCCGCGCGACTGTGGCTGACGGTTCTTCTCGGCGGTGCCGCCAGCCTCTGGGTGCTGCCTTCATTTCAGGACCGCATCGGGCTTGCCTGGACACCACTGCCTGTTTTGCTCATAATGGTTGTTGCATTTGTGATGGTCGGCTGGGTTTCGAACCGCTGGGGACTGAGCACCGTTGAGCACCTCATTCATGAAGCCGGCATTTTTGAAAGAGATGGCATGCTGGCCGAGGCCGAAAACCGGTTCCGGCGCGCTCTGGCGATTTTTGACAGTTTTCTGATTTCGCCGGTGGCCAAAAAGCAAAAGGCCGTGCCGTTAAGGGCGCGAATTGCCCGTTTCTATCTGGCTCGCACCAGCAAGAGCGATGCCGCTAAGAGATTTCTGGTGTCCTATCTGTACACCAATCCGCGAGATGAGGAGGTTGCCGAAAGCTGGATCGCGCATGTCGATAATCACGGCGGTCTGAGAGAAGAACACCAGGAACTGGCTTACCTTGTAGGCCGTGCGCAACCCCAAAATACGACCATCCAGGCCATACTCGCCCGTTATTATCTGATGCTGGAAAGAACTGATTTTCCGGCGTTGCAAACCTACCGGCGGGCGCTGGGGGCCAAAGAAAAGGTATCGGCCGAATTCATCAATCACCTGGCAGCGCTTTTTCTGCAGCAAAGGCGGGCGGATGAGTGGGCCCTGGAGATTTATCTTAAAGCGATTGAATACAGCGACCAGCGGCCTGCCATTTTAAAGGGCATCGCGGCTTGTGTGCGCTGGATTTCGCCCGGCGAGGGTAACAAAGCACTGTTGCAACAGGCCTATGCGCACCTGGAAGGTCTTGACGCAGGTGACATAAAGAAAATGAGCACTTTATTCAACCCCCCGGTTGAAGCACCTGATAAACGCGACGTGCGGCAATCTTTTCAGAAGCGGGCATCATTTTTTAAATCAGCCGGGGCTGTGCTGCAAACCTTTTATGAAGACGTCACGGCCGCACCGACATGGGCTTTACGGTTGATTCGCCGGTCGTTGCAATCGGCACGGTCCAGAAGAGTGCTGGCAGGTGTTCTGCTTACCGTTTTGGCAGCAGCCGTGATTGCCCTGGTGATCAACACTGCTTCGCATTTGATCAAGGTTGAGAAGCCGGTTGCCCGGAAAGTGGAAAAAGCCCCCGAAGTTATCACCGACCCCTTTACCCTGCAGGTGGCGGCATATCTCAAACCGAACTATGCCCAAAAATATGTCGAACAGCTTAAACAACAGGGTTTCGATGCATACTGGCGAGAAGCCATCAGCGCTGATAAAAAATGGTATCAGGTGCGAATTTCTCATTTTGCGGATAAAAAATCCGCCCGGGACTTTGGCGAGTCACTCAAAACCAGAGGCATCATCGACGACTATTATGTGGCGAATTATATCCCACCCAAATAAGGTTCTATTCAGAAGGCTTCAAAATTACTGATATGTTGGAGAGTGCCAGAGTAACATGCAATTTTAGGATTAAAAGATATTTTGGTTTGCCAGATGATATACACAACTATCCGCGATTTTTTAAATATAGCCGTTATCTCTACTCGAAGGGTTATTTGAGTTTCAACACCAAAACTAAAATAGGCATTCCAGCTTTCCATTTCTCACTTTTTTTGAGGATTTAGAAATATGCTAACCCTCAAAAAGTTATCTTGCAGGTATTCCTCCGAGTTCGCTGATGAGAGATTTATACTCTGTCGACTGGCGTAGCAACCGGCCAGCAATCTCGCGCAATCGGTCTATGTCCTCGGCTGGGAGCACGAAGCTCGTGGGTAGGTTCATGAATAAGGCGCGCTCTTCGGGGTCCGGGATTGCGTCAAAGTTGACATCGATTGCGTATAAAGTGATTTTCGGCACACTCGCTTCCGCCTCAGCCTCGGTAGCGCCCGCAAGACGCGCCCGCGCGACCATGAGCTCGCGCCGCCACTTCATGATTTCTGCACGGTCTTTCATGAGCTCGATGGTTTCGAACGAGTATCGTTCAATCGGCACACCGGAAGCCTGCAGCAGTTGACCGATGAAGCCAGGGGGCGATTCGTGGCGGTCCCAGCCGGTTTTGGGGGCAGAACGGGCGTTTACAACAATCAATACGATCCTTCGAATATCGCCGAAACCAACCTCTCCTCTGAATGCCGAGCTCACCGCGAGATCGTCGAGGAACTCCAATACGCCACGCACTCCGAGGTTGTCTGCCACCCCGCCGTCGACGAGGTGAATGTACGGGCGATCCTTGCTATTCTGGAAGGCCTGCATCTCGCGGTAACGCTGCACCGCCCGTCCTGCTAACCGGGCAAGGTTCTCTGGGTCGGCAACGTCTTTCACCCAGGCTGGATATTGATAGCCACAGGTGCCGCCGTAATTGTTGAACGTTACTGCCGACAGCGCTACCGGTACCGCCGAGGACGTGGCGGCTGCGCGCGACAGGTGAACCTTGTTCAGGTCCGAGCAGAGCAGGTCGAAGTCGTTCTGGAAAAACGCAAGTCGTGACCCGGTCGAGATGTCGGTAC
>JASFGN010000213.1:0-5964 GCA_050123735.1 Desulfobacterales bacterium
TCATCAAAAAAGGCATTCATGGTTTCACTGAATTTTAATCATCTGCTAATTAGCCGCTAATGCCCATCCCTTAATCAGCCTTCATAAGGACAAACCCATCGTGTATATTTCCTTAAAGGAGACTAAAATATGAAATCGAATCCCTGCCGGCTCTGTCAATTGAAAGACCAGGATAAAAACAATCAAATATGCATGCACTGTGTAAAGCGGCTTGATTATGTGAGCTTCATTGAAAGGGAGTTGAGTTTTGGGATGACCAATGCCGAAACAAAGACCCCTGCAACGCCGGGTTTTCCGATGCGCTCAAAACGGTCTTATTTATTCAGTGTCATCTCGGAGCGATATTAGTGCTCGCTTCTGCTGCCGGCACGTCCTTGGATAATTGCGGTAAAATTATCGAATTTGATAAAACTCAATATTTTTATAATGATTTCAAAATGTAAAGGTGTTGACACATTTTTTTCAAGGTTAAATCGATGCTCCGATTGTTAGAAAATTAACAAAAACCTAACACAATCATCATTTATATCTAACATATCATTACTAGATTCACCAAGTTGAAATGGACAACCAATAACCCGGGACAGCTCCGGGAGGCCTTAACGGAAAACATATAAGATGTCACCCACTACAATACTTTTTGTTCTATTAGCGCTTTCAATTTTTGGCTATTATCTTGGCCGCAAAAAAGCATTCGCGGTTGCCGGTGATTCGGCCGGCGTCAGAAATCTGCACTCTCGCCCGACCTATTACGGAATGCTGACAGCTCTGTGGTGCGGTATTCCGACGTTGATTTTATTCGGCTTCTGGATGGCTTTTGAGTCATCGATTATTACCCATCTGGTCGTGGCGGATTTGCCGGAAGAAATGCGAAACCTGCCGGCCGCCGATCTGAATCTGATGGTTAACAACATTCGAAATTTGGTTAGCGGCAATATTGTTTCCGGCAGCGTCAATCCTGTCATGCAGGCCGCAGCCGATGATTACCGCAGCTTGCAGGTTACCAGCACCGCCGCTCTGGCAGTAGTTGCCATGGCCATGGCGATCGTCGGGCTTGTCATTGTGCGGGGGAAAATAACGCCGACTTTACGGGCACGCAACGTAGTTGAGCAGGCGATAAAGTACATTCTCATCGCTTGCTCGACAATTGCCATTTTTACGACCATCGGCATCGTCCTTTCCGTGCTTTATGAATCCATCCGCTTTTTCCAGGTGGTGCCGATCACCGAGTTTCTATTTGGCCTGGAATGGAGCCCGCAGATGGCCATCCGCAGCGATCAGGTGGGTTCGTCCGGCGCATTCGGGGCCGTCCCGGTGCTTGTCGGCACCTTGTTGATTTCTGGTATCGCCATGTTCGTGGCAGTTCCCATCGGGCTGATGTCTGCCATTTACCTGTCTGAATACGCCAACAAGAAATTTCGTGCTGTGGCCAAACCCCTGATCGAAATTCTGGCCGGCATTCCCACGGTCGTTTACGGTTTTTTTGCCGCTTTGACGGTTGCACCCTTTATTCGCAATACCGGCAGCATGCTCGGACTGGGAGTGTCTTCGGAAAGCGCCCTGGCTGCTGGCCTGGTTATGGGGATCATGATTATACCTTTTGTCTCCTCTTTGTCCGATGATTTTATCAATGCGGTACCCCAGGCGCTGCGCGACGGCGCTTACAGCCTGGGTGCCACCCGGTCCGAAACCATCAAGCAGGTAATTCTGCCGGCGGCACTGCCCGGAATCGTCGGCGGTGTTCTGCTGGCGGTCTCAAGGGCTATCGGCGAAACCATGATCGTTGTCATGGCGGCAGGCTTGGCGGCCAATTTGACCTTAAACCCCTTAAAGACGGTCACAACGGTTACCGTTCAGATCGTCACCTTGTTAGTTGGAGACCAGGAATTTGACAGCCCCAAAACCCTGGCGGCATTTGCGTTAGGGTTGCTGCTGTTTCTGGTAACCTTGTTATTAAACGTTATCGCATTGCACGTGGTTCGTAAATATCGAGAACAATATGAATAACGCATCCCAAAATACGACCGACAGCGCAACGAAAAAAGAGCGGACCCTGGACATCGTCAACCGGGGCCTGAGCAAGCGTTACCGCGCCGAGCGCCGATTCCGGCTATACGGATTGCTGGCGATTATCGCCAGCATGGTCTTTTTAACGCTTTTATTTATCAGCATCATTGGCAACGGCTATACGGCCTTTCAACAGACCTTCATTGAGCTGAATGTGTCCTTTGATCCTGAAGTTCTGGACAAGCAGTCTCTGGCAACAGCTGACTATCAGGGCCTGGTCAAGCAATCATTGCGCAGCATGTTTCCGGATGTCAGCGGCAGAAGCGATAAACGGATGCTTTACAGTATTGTCAGCTCAGGTGCTTCCTTCCAATTAAGAGACGTGGTGTTAACCAACCCGGATATTATCGGTCAAACGTTGCCCGTCTGGGTGCCGGCCGATGATGACGTGGATATGCTGATGAAAGGTCATTTTGATCGGGAGGCCGGCGAAGGCGAGCGCCGCCTAAAAGACAAGCAACTGGCCTGGATCGATCAACTGGCGGCCGAGGGTAAAATTGAAAAGAGATTTAACAGAACTTTTTTCACCGCCGGGGATTCGCGTGAACCGGAATTGGCCGGTATCTGGGGGGCGGCGGCCGGATCTTTTTTTACGTTGATCGTAACCCTGCTGCTTTCTTTTCCGATCGGCGTCGCCGCAGCCGTTTACCTGGAGGAATTTGCCCCTAAAAATCGCTGGACCGATTTGATTGAGGTCAACATTAACAATCTGGCGGCGGTGCCATCGATTGTATTTGGTTTGCTGGGATTGGCGGTGTTTTTAAACTTTTTCGGTCTGCCGCGATCGGCCCCGGTTGTCGGCGGCCTGGTTCTGGCGTTAATGACATTGCCGGTTATTATCATCGCCAGCCGTTCGGCCCTGACGGCGGTACCGCCCTCTATTCGTGAAGCTGCCCTGGGCGTGGGGGCCTCCAAAATGCAGATGGTTGCCCATCACGTGCTGCCGCTGGCGTTGCCCGGCATGCTGACCGGAACCATAATCGGAATGGCCCGGGCGCTGGGTGAAACCGCCCCTTTGCTGATGATCGGTATGGTGGCCTTTATCGTCGATATTCCAGGTGGCTTCACAGACCCTTCGACCGCACTGCCGGTTCAAATTTATCTCTGGGCCGACAGCCCCGAGCGAGCTTTTGTTGAGCGAACGTCGGCCGCGATTATTGTCCTGCTGGCATTTTTAATCGCCATGAATGCAGCGGCGGTAATTTTACGGAAACATTATGAAAGACGATGGTGATATTAATGGCTTCTGGTTACTGGCAACTGGCCGATGGCTGTTCGTTAAGGAGCAGCACATGATCTAATAGAATACAAACAGATCTCTAATATTGTGCTAATCAGGAATGCGTATTTCTTGACCCAAAATTTTAAGAACCCGTATTTTTAAATGCTCACTTTTAAACTCAAGGAGGAAATCATCATGAGAAAGCTCGTTACATTAACAGCTGTTGTTTTTTTTGTGGCCGCATTGTTTTTACCGGCCCAGGCGGCCTCTGGAAGGGATTACATCAGCATTGTGGGCTCATCCACCGTTTATCCGTTTGCAACGGTTGTGGCCGAGCAGTTCGGCAAGTCCACTTCCTTTAAAACCCCGAAGATCGAATCCACCGGGTCCGGTGGCGGTTTGAAGCTTTTTTGTGCCGGAGTCGGCGTGGAACATCCGGACATCACCAATGCGTCCCGACGCATAAAACAATCTGAATTCGAGCAATGCGCCCAAAACGGTGTTAAAGAAATAATTGAGGTCAAAATCGGTTACGACGGCATTGTGATGGCCAATTCTAAGAAAGCGGCTCCAATGAAACTGACCCGTAAGGATATCTTTCTGGCGCTGGCCAAGGATGTTCCGGACCCTGCCGGCGGTGAAAAGCTGGTCTCCAATCCCTACAAAACCTGGAAAGATGTCAATCCGGCTCTACCGGACAAGGCTATCGAAGTTCTGGGTCCTCCGCCGACCTCGGGAACCCGGGACGCCTTTGTTGAACTGTGCATGGAAGAGGGTGCCAACGAATTTGGCTGGGTTAAGGCTTTGGGCAAGTCCGACAAAAATCAATACAAGGCGATTGCCCATACTCTGCGTGAAGATGGTGCCTACGTTGAAGCCGGTGAGAACGACAATCTGATCGTTCAAAAACTGGAAGCCAATCCGAATGCCTTCGGAATTTTTGGTTTCAGCTTTCTGGACCAGAACATGGATAAAATCCAGGGTTCCTATGTCGACGGCGTTCAGCCCACTTTCGATGCCATTGCCGATGGCCAATATCCGGTCTCCCGCCCGCTGTTTTTCTATGTTAAAAAAGCTCACGCGGGTGTAATTCCGGGCATTAAAGAATATCTGGCTGAATTTACCAGCGACAAAGCCTGGGGTGCAGAAGGATATTTAAGCGAAAAGGGCTTGATTCCGATGCCGGAAGCCGAGCGTGCCAAGTATAGCAGTGCTGCCCAGTCTTTGACGGCATTAACGTCTTTGAAGTAATTTGGTTTGTCGAGGTAGACCGGAAAATTTTTTCCGGTCTACCTTTTCTCTCTGAATCAGCGGCATGGATTTATTGTGAATTTAAAAACCTTTACACCCCTGCGTTAATCTGTAATATAAATCTTTTATTGTAAGACCTGAGCATATCATGATTTCGCTAAAATCAATGGATGAGGCTGGTTTCATAGGAAATATGCCGGAAAGTCGTACAGAACCGAAAGGCAAAGCCACGGAAGGCCGGGTACTGGTCGACCGCGAGAAACGCGAAACGGTCGGTGAAATAACGGTTAACAACCCGCGCATGACCTGCCGCGATGTCAATGTCTGGTACGGCGACAAACATGCCATTAAAAATGTTTCCCTGGATATCGGTCGCAACGAGGTCATTGCCATGATCGGTCCTTCCGGCTGTGGCAAATCAACCTTTATACGCTGTCTGAATCGAATGAACGATACCATCGATGGTTGCCGCATTACCGGCGAGATTACCTTAGATGATGTCAATATTTACGCTAAAAATATCGATGTCGTCCCGCTGCGGGCCCAGGTGGGCATGGTCTTTCAAAAACCAAATCCCTTTCCTAAATCCATCTATGAAAATATCGCCTACGGGCCGAGGATTCATGGCCTTTCTTCCAATAAGTCCGAACTGGATGAGATCGTTGAAACGTCGCTAATAAAAGCCGGTCTCTGGGACGAAGTTAAGGACTGGCTGGATCAGCCCGGCACGGGCCTGTCCGGCGGACAGCAGCAACGCCTTTGTATCGCGCGCACGATTGCGGTCAACCCCGAGGTCATTTTGATGGATGAACCCTGCTCGGCTCTGGACCCGATTGCCACTGCCGTTATCGAAGATTTAATCGACGAGCTGCGCGAACAATACACCATTGTGATTGTCACCCACTCCATGCAGCAGGCATCGCGCGTGTCGCAGCGCACGGCTTATTTTCATCTCGGGGATCTCATCGAGGTCGGCTCCACCGCACAGATTTTTACCAACCCGAGCCACCAGCTAACCGAGGACTACATCACCGGGCGTTTTGGCTAGACATGGTTTCAAAATCCCGTCTGAGGCTCAAAGGTCCACCAATAATCGTGGCGGACTGTCCCGCATCTGAGGTTGTAAAACCACTTCTAATGGAGGAGGTAAGATGCCAAAAAGCCATACCGTACGGTCCTATGACCGTGAGCTGGATTTACTGAAATCCACAATTTCAGAGATGGGCAAAGTGGCCGAGGAACAACTGGCAAAGGCCATTGAGGCGCTTATCACTAAAGACAGCAAGATGGCTGTTAATGTTATTTACACTGACTCACAGGTCAACGATTTACAAAACGCGGTCGATCGTTTAACCGTTCGCATGCTGGCCGTTCGCCAGCCGATGGGATCCGATCTGCGGCACATCATTTCGGCGTTGAAAATG
>JASFGN010000214.1:0-5958 GCA_050123735.1 Desulfobacterales bacterium
CGGCAGTGTCGTTATGGGTATTCCCGACGAACCTTTCGAAGAAATCATCACGCATGCCCGCCACAAAGCAGGGGTCAACAGCGACGCTCAATTGCAAGCGGCTGACTGGCAGGCGGTGACAGCAGAGTTTAAAAGGATCTACAAACATCATACCCATCGCGATTTCCCGACCGACCCGCTGGTTCAGTTGCGCAAGGCGGTTGAGGCGGTTTTTAAAAGCTGGAACGGCAAACGCGCGGTTGACTATCGCAATGCCGCCCGCATCGCCCACGACCTGGGCACGGCGGTGAACATCGTTACGATGGTTTTCGGCAATATGGGTAACACCAGCGCCACCGGCGTGGCCATGACCCGCAACGCCTCCACCGGCGAGAAGCATATCGAAGGCGATTATCTGACCAACGCCCAGGGTGAAGATGTGGTCGCCGGAATTCGGATTACCGACGATATTCAAAAGTTAAAAGATGAAATGCCCTCGGCCTACCAGGAATTTGAGGCGATCTGTCAAAAACTGGAAAAACATTACCGTGAAATGCAGGATGTCGAGTTTACCATCGAAAGCGGCAAATTGTGGATGCTGCAAACCCGTGATGGCAAGCGCACCGCCCAGGCCGCAGTGCGCATCGCCGTGGATATGGTCGAAGAAGGGCTGATCTCCAAAGAAGAAGCGGTGATGCGCGTCACCCCGGATCAGATCGATTTCTTTTTACACCCTCAATTTGACGCCCAGGCCAAGCAAAAAGCCCATAGTTCGGGGGCCTTTTTGGCCAAAGGGCTCAATGTGTCGCCGGGCGCCGCGGTCGGCATTGTTGCTTTCGATGCCGATCGCGCCGAACAATGGGCCAAAGAAGGGGGCAAAGACGTGATCATGGTGCGACCCGAGACCAAACCCGATGACGTCCACGGTATGCTGGCGGCCGAAGGCATTCTGACCAGTCGCGGCGGGCGCACCAGCCATGCGGCCCTGGTGGCCCGGCAGTTCGGCACACCGGCTGTTGTGGGCGTCGCCGCCCTGGAGATTGACCTGGCGAATCGCAGGATGAATGTCGGGACCCATGAAATCAAAGAAGGCGATTGGATCTCCATCGATGGTACCGCCGGCGAGGTATATCTGGGCAAGCTGGAGACGATGGTCCCCGATATCAAAGACCCCTGGCTGCTGAAACTGCTGTCCTGGGCCGATGAATTCCGGCGCCTGGGCGTCTGGGCCAATGCGGATTATCCCAAGGATGCCGAAAGGGCGCGTGAATACGGCGCCCAGGGTATCGGGCTGTGCCGCACCGAGCATATGTTTTTTGAGTCCGAGCGGCTGCCGCACGTTCAGAAAATGATCATGACCGACCTGCCGCGTGAACGCCGGGAGGCCCTGGATGCGATCTTGCCCTTCCAGCGCGAGGATTTTGCCGGTCTTTTCAGAGCCATGCACGGGTTGCCGGTGATCATCCGATTGATCGATCCGCCCCTGCATGAATTTTTGCCCAATCGCTTTGACCTCATGCACGAGCTTTCCGATCTGAAAATCCGGCTGCAGCAGGCCCCCAATTTGGCCCAGGTGGACGATTTGCTCGAACAGATCCGCCTTAAACAGTCCATCCTCAAACGGGTCGAGAGTCTGCACGAAGCCAATCCGATGCTGGGCCTGCGCGGTGTCCGCCTGGGGATTCAGATTCCGGAGCTGACCACCATGCAGGTGCGCGCCATCTTTGAAGCCGCCTGCGCGGTGGCCAAAGATGGGGTGGATGTCCACCCGGAAATCATGATTCCCTTGACCAGCCATGTCAACGAGCTCAAAATTCAACGCCGGGCGCTGGAAAGTGAAGCCAAAAAGGTGATGGAAGAGCAGGATATGAAAATCGATTATAAGTTCGGCACCATGATCGAGATCCCGCGCGCAGCGCTGACCATGGATGAAATTTCCGAATTCGCGGAATTCATATCCTTCGGCACCAACGACCTGACCCAGACCACCTACGGCATATCACGTGACGATGCCGAGGCCGGGTTTCTAATGGAATACATTTCCACCGGAGTTTTGCCGGACAATCCCTTTGCCACCATTGATCGGGCCGGGGTAGGGGAATTGATGCGTATCGCGGTGACAAAGGGGCGTGCCAAAAATCCTGAACTGGAATGCGGCATTTGCGGGGAGCATGGGGGGGACCCGACCTCCATTCAGCTATGCCATGAGCTGGGGTTAACCTATGTCTCCTGCTCACCGTTCCGCGTGCCCATCGCACGCCTGGCGGCGGCCCACGCGGCCCTGCTTGAGAAACAGGTCGCAAGCCATACGAAACAAACAGACTGATTTTGTCTGTTTTATGAGACACTTTTGAATCATCTTTTATTCGGTTGGCCGGTTGAGCCCGTTACCCGCCTGTCCGCCTTTGGCGGGTTAGCCCGTTGAGTACATTAAAAGTGGTAGCTGTCTTATTTCCTTATTTAAACCGGCAAACAGCATATAAACCTTGAACTTCTGCCCCATGATGGGAGCAACAATCAAAAATGCCTCCCCCTTGATGGCCTGCGACGAGCCGTTCGGCCCTGAGCTCACGGCCGGAGGGCTCAGTCGAGTCGGGGAGGTCGGTTCAATAATTAAAGGTAGGGTCGGCAACCGCGCCGACCTTTCAGGCATTCCGGTGTACCGCCACCCAGGCTTTTGAGACAATCTGTCTCGATATGGGGCAAAATTTCCGGGCAGCGGTCGTATCCACAACATGCCGATCAATTTGTAACATATCGGTATTAATAGAAATTTTATTTGATTGGTTTTTTAGTCCGTCGGTTGGCATAAAACTTGTTTAGTATTTGATCTTCATACGAATCGGGCACCTTACGGCACTTATCCCAAAATCATATAATATTAATAACTTAACCATTTTCCAATGCAGAAATGAGCATTTATTTCCATTCGTTTAAAACGCTTTGCTCCATGCGCGCTGCCCTGTGCAATGTGAGCAGTGGAGAGCACAGATCCCTGGGAAAATGGCCATTTCTGGATGGAAAATAAAAGGAGGAACTGCATGAGTAAGACAGAACAAAATTTAAGAGACGCATTTGCCGGTGAATCCCAGGCCAACCGTAAATACCTCGCCTTCGCCAAAAAAGCGGAGCAGGAAGGCTACGGCCAGGTGGCCAAGCTTTTCCGCGCGGCGGCCGAAGCTGAAACCGTGCATGCCCATGCCCATCTGCGGACCCTCAAAGGCATCGGCGCTACCGCCGACAACCTCAAAGAGGCCATTGCCGGCGAGACCCATGAATTTAAGAGCATGTACCCGGAAATGATCGAAGCTGCCAAGGCCGAAGACAACAGCGCCGCCCTGCGCAGCTTTGAATACGCCAATGCGGTCGAGCAGGTTCACGCCGACCTCTATCAGAAGGCCCTGGATAACATGGACAGCCTCGAGGAAGTCGACTACTATGTTTGCAGCGTGTGCGGCTACACCTGTGAAAGCGAAGCCCCGGACGAATGTCCGGTGTGCAAAGCCAAAAAGAAGGCCTTTTTCAAAGTCGACTAGCCAAGCGTACCCAAAATTCGGACGTACTTTTTGCTAATAAATATGTGTTGAAAATTTGGATATTCGAATTTTGTATTTGTTTCGGATTTCGGATTTGGTTTTTCGGATTTTTGTTTTACGCAAATGAGGAGTAAAACAATGAAGTGTCCCGTATGCGGCAGCCTGAATTTTTTCGTCAAAGACCCGGATGATGCTTACGAAACCTGTGAATTCGAGCTGAAGGGCGATGATGTCGTCTTTGATCCTGATGCGGCTGAATCCGACTGCGCGAAGGTCAACGGCGACACCGAAGTCTTTTGCGAAAAATGTTCCTGGCACGACAAATTTCAGGAACTCAAAAAAAGCTAAACCAGAGCACCCCCCGTATGGCAAATCGCCGCCGGCGGTGCCGGAAGAATTTATCGCCCGGCCCCCCGCGGCGATTTTTTTTCTCCCAACCGCAGTGCCAGCCAGCGAGCCAGCCAGAAGAATTGAGTGCGTCACTCGGGACGAGCGCACTTTATAGCTTTGATTTGCGCCAAGATCAGACTGAATTCCGTATTTTTTTTGCATTGACTGAGATAACGGTGCATATTTGTCTGACAGCGGCTTCGGCACCATTTCTGCGGATAAAATCATCGGCAAGTTCATCTGCGATAATGGGCAACTTGTTTGAATAATCCAATAGCATTTTTTTTAAATAAGAAAATTTGATATCAGCCTGATCCGCCATTCTTTGCCAGTGTCTTTCAAATACCCATTCAAAACGGGATTCGTTTCCTATTGTCATTGCCATTCTTTTTGATATTTCCGGATAGATCAGCGTAGAGATCAGATCATAAAAAGGCGCGAGCCTAATTTTTCTACCCTCTTCGATGACAAAAGACAGATTTTTTGCATGGGCATCGGCATTCCCAATTAAAAAATTAAATACGATCCATCGGTACACGGTTTGACTGTCAAGTAATGGCTGAGAACTATAATCCCTAACCAGACGAAAGCAATCTGCCAGCCCCGGGCCGCCTTCAGCCTCATATTTTTGTTCGGGCATAAAGCCCAGGGCCTGACAAAAGTCCTCTTGGTGGAGTCTTTTAACGTTTCCCCTATTATCTTTGATGCGGTCATATCGCTCTGTAATATATGCAATCTGCTTTTTGCCTTTCCATATAAAGGATTGAGGAACGGGTAAACCGGCCTTTTTAGCTATCATCATGCAAAACAGTTCATTTTGGACGGTGTCATTGAAATGCGTCGCTTGGGGTTTTAAAATATGTGTGCTGGGAGCGTCGCCGCGTGTTAAAAAAAAGCGGTTATTATTTATGCATATTGGGATTTTATTTTGAGCGCCTGCCAGTGAGAGCCGCAGCTCACCTCTGGCGATTAAAATGGGCCTTACAACATTTTTTTCCAGTAAATCCTCCATCTCTTCATCGGAAAGAGGCGTATAATCCATGATATCGGGAAAAGGGGGACGTCCGTGCTATTTAGCTATTTACATGCTGTCTTTGATGTGATAGTCAAAATTTATGCCACGCCAAGCCCGCATCGATGCTCCTGGTGCATTGCATCATATCATTATCCGTGGAATCGAGCGCAAAGCGATCTTTAAAGACAGCGCTGATCGTGCTAATTTTTTAAAACGCCTGGCGCTAATTCTCTCAGAAACCGATACCATCTGTTATGCCTGGGTGTTGATGCGTAATCACGTTCATTTGCTGTTAAAAACCGGCCTTGCGCCTATTGCTACGGTCATGCGTCGGCTGTTGACCGGATATGCGGTATCCTTTAATCGCAGGCATCGGCGCCACGGTCATTTATTCCAGAACCGCTATAAGTCGTTTTTGTGTGAAGAAGAGCTGTACCTGATGGAGCTGGTGCGCTACATTCACTTAAACCCGCTGCGCGCAAAAGCGGTAAAAGATCTAAAAGCGCTGAGAAGCTATCGCTGGTGCGGCCATAGCGCACTGATGGGCAAAGCTGAGGCTGAATTTCAGGATACTGAATTTGTTTTTAAATTATTTGGCCAATCTTTAAGACAGGCCCGGCGCGCATATGAAAATTATGTCTCCAAGGCTGCAAAGCAGGGCAGGCGTCCGGATTTGGTGGGTGGTGGTTTATTAAGATCAGTTGGGGGCTGGGCAAAGCTGAGAGGTTTTAGTGATATTGGGGTGCGTATTAAAGGCGATGAACGCATATTGGGCTCTTCTGATTTTGTTGAGCGGGTGTTAAAACAAGCAGATGAGCAATTGGAGGAAAGATATCGGCTTCAAGCCAATCTCATCAGCCTGCCTGCGTTTGTCGATAAGGTAGCGCAGCACTATAAAATTGATCCTGATGATTTAAAGTCTGCCAGCAAAGCGCGTGTCATCACAAATGCACGTCGGGCTCTTTGTTACATAGCCGTTCGGAAATTAGGATATAAATGTACCGATATTTCCAAAGCAGCGGGCATCGATGCGACTAC